>JBBSJN010000031.1:0-20508 GCA_038257235.1 Chitinophagales bacterium | reverse complement strand
CGGGGTCAAGACCCATTTCGCAAAGGAATAGCAACTTACTTTTCTCAATCTCAGGCTGTAACTCTCTTATTGCATCATCAACGTATGAAGCGGTAAGCAGGTTCTTCTGAAATGCTACACAATCCTTTGCTACTTCAATATGAAGAAAAGGAGGAAGCATAGAAATGACTATATCAGCCTTTTCAATATAACGTATCCGCTCACTGGTATTACTTATATCGAAGGAAACTGCAGTTGCTACTTGTGCATTCCCAATCTTTGATTGAGCTAGTGCTAAATCCGCATCTACAACCGTTAAATGCCAATCCTCTTGTATCGCATTTTCTAATAAATAATCAATTAAAACGGTGGCCGATTTTCCTGCTCCAAACAATAGTATTGACTTCATAATCCGATTGATTGTAAAAGGTGGAAATTAACACGAAAAAACCAGAAATAGCAGGTAAAAACAGCAAGGAAAAACCAGTTGTTTCTCAACCACTTAATTATTCCACAATGGTGGATAAAAAGACCAAAAAAAAGACCCATTTATCAGGTTTTCAAGTCCGGAAAAGTTAGATTTGCAGACCTTAAAAATAGACCTGAAAAGGATCGTATGAGGCATATAAATTTCATAGTAAAAAGAAGAAGGATAAATAACGATGGAAGATAACTCAACGCCGCTGGAAACAAATGACAGCAACCGGATAATTCCCGTCAACATCGAAGAACAAATGAAGACCGCTTACATTGATTATTCAATGTCTGTGATCGTTGGGCGGGCATTACCTGATGTAAGAGATGGATTAAAACCTGTTCATCGCCGTGTATTGTATGCAATGAATGAGTTGGGAATTCATTTCAATAAGCCTTATAAAAAATCTGCCCGTATTGTTGGTGAGGTGTTGGGTAAATACCATCCGCATGGTGATACATCTGTTTACGATGCAATGGTTAGAATGGCGCAGGAATGGAGTATGCGGTATACAATGATTGACAGCCAGGGTAACTTTGGCAACCAGGATGGTGATGGTCCTGCAGCTATGCGTTATACAGAAGCAAGGTTAGATAGATTGGCTGAGCATATGCTCGATGATATTGAAAAAGATACAGTTGATTTTCAACCCAACTTTGATGATTCTGAGACAGAGCCAACAGTATTGCCTTCAAGAATACCGCAATTACTGATAAATGGTTCCAGTGGTATCGCTGTTGGTATGGCAACGAATATGATGCCGCATAACCTGTCTGAAGTAATTGATGGCTGTATCGCCTATATCGACAATAATGAAATTACGATTGATGAATTGATGGAGCATGTAAAAGCTCCCGACTTTCCAACCGGTGGAATTATTTACGGAATGGAAGGAGTGAAGGCTGGTTTACATTTCGGCCGTGGAAGGGTAGTGGTAAGAGGAAGACTTACAGTAGAAGCAAAAGCAAGTGGCAGGGAACAGATCATTATTACTGAAGTTCCTTACCAGGTTAACCGAGATGCACTAACAAACAAGATTGGTGAACTGGTGAATAACAAGGTGATAGAAGGGATAGCTCATGTAAATAATGAATCAAATAATAAAGAAGGAACCAGATTGGTAATCGATCTTAAAAGAGATGCTATTGCCAATGTAATTGTTAATCAGTTATACAAAATGACTGATCTGCAAACATCATATGGTATCAATAATGTGGCGATTGTAAGAGGCAGACCAAGGACATTGAACCTGAAAGACCTGATAAGTGAGTTTGTAGATTTCCGTCATGAAGTGGTTGTTCGCAGAACCAAATACGAATTAAAAGAGGCCGAAAAGAGAGCTCATCTTTTAAAAGGTTATCTCATTGCGTTGGATCATCTGGATGAAGTAATTGCGTTGATCCGGGCTTCTGCTACTCCCGATATTGCAAAAGATAGTTTAATAAATGCAGGTTGGGGACTGGACGAGGTCCAGGCCAAAGCAATTCTGGAACTCCGTTTACAACGGTTGACCGGAATGGAAAGAAATAAGATCAAAGAAGAGTTTGGTGAATTGATGAAACTAATTGCACATCTTAATGAGCTTTTGTCAAATGAAGGAATGCGGTTTGATGTTATCAAAAAAGAATTGCTGGAGATAAAAGAGAAGTTTGGTGATGAAAGAAAAACAGAAATTACGTTCCTTGATGACGAAGTAAAAATAAAAGATCTGATCAAAGAAGAAGATGTTGTTATCACCATATCACATCTTGGTTATATCAAACGTACACCGGCAGATGAGTTCAGATCACAACGCCGTGGCGGCAGGGGAGTAATGGGTGGAAAAACAAGAGATGAAGATTATATTGAACATCTGTTTGTGGCATCTACACATCATACTATGCTATTCTTCACTGAAAAAGGAAGGGTGTACTGGCTGAATGTATATGAAATTCCTGAAGGGGAAAAGACAAGCAAAGGAAGAGCCATTCAAAACCTGATGCAATTACCACCTGACGATAAAGTAAGAGCTATATTAGATGTAAAAGACCTGAAAGACGAAGAGTTTGTAAATTCTCACAATATTGTTCTTTGCACCAAAAAAGGAATAATTAAAAAAACGGCATTAGAAGATTTTAGCCGTCCCAGACAAACCGGTGTTAATGCAATTAATATAATAGAAGGCGATGAATTAATTGAAGCCAGAATGACAGATGGCAACTCCGAAATAATGATGGCCATAAAGAGTGGCCGTGCAATCCGCTTCTCTGAACAAAAAGTAAGAGCAACTGGTCGTGGCGCAATTGGCGTTGCCGGCATTCAGGTGGATGATGATAAGGATGAAGTAGTAGGCATGATTTGTGTTAATCCTGCAACAGATGTGACTAAAACCGTAATGGTAGTAAGTGAGAAAGGCTATGGAAAAAGAACGGCAATCGATGAATACAGATACACAAATCGTGGCGGCAAAGGTGTAAAAACAATCAACGTAACTGCAAAAACAGGGACTTTAATTGGAATGTTAGCTGTAGAAGAAAAGCAGGATATTATGATTACCTGTAAAAGCGGCGTAACAATCCGAATGCCAGTAAGTGGAATCAGTGAACAGGGAAGGGCAACACAAGGCGTAAAAGTTATCCGGTTAGATGAAGGGGATGAAATAGCTGCAATAACTAAGATTGATGATCAAAGTGAGGCTGAAAACGAAGAAAACGGGTCAACAGAAAGTGACAACGCAACGCAACAGGGAGAAAATCCATCTACGGAAAGCAATAACGATTAATCTAATCAATTAAACAATCACAAACTGAAATGAAAAAAGTCATCTTATTTTCAGCCATTTGCCTGGCAGCACTTAGTGCAACTTCTCAGAAATACAGCGACATTAAAAATCTGTTGATTTTGAATAAGTATGAACAGGCTAAAACTGAATTTGAAAAAGCAATTACAAATGCAAAGTTTGCGGGAAATGCGGAAGCATATATATTAAAAACAGCTATATACGCTGGTCTTGCTTCAAGCGACGCTATAAAAAGCACACCTGATGGAGCCAAATATACTGCTGAGGCTGTAGCTGCCTTCAAAAAATATCGTGAAATGGATGCTTCTATGGAGTTAGTAAAAGATCCTATTTATCAGAATGGACCTGTTAATTTATATTCAACTTTATATTCATCCGGCTATGATGATTATTCCAACAACAAATGGCAGCCCGCAGCTGAAAAACTAAAAAATGCCGTTGAAATGTCAGATGTTTTAATTGGCCTTAAAGTATTAACTGTTCCCATTGATACCAACGTATTAATTCTTGCGGGCATTACTGCCGAAAAAAGTGAAAACAGGGATGATGCTGCAAAATTTTATGGGCGTTTAGCTGAAGCAAAAATAACAGGTGAGGGTTTTGAAAGCATTTATCGCTTTATGGTTAGCAATGCAATAGAAAAAAAGGACATGGTAGCATTTGAAAAGTATAAAAAACTGGGAGCTGATCTTTTTCCTGAAAGTGAATTCTTTACTTACGACAAAGTAGATTTTGCCGTTGGACTTGCAGAAGGATTTGACAATAAAAAGAAAGCATTGGATGAAGTGCTTGCTACAGATCCGAATAATTATAAGGCAAACCAGATAATGGGAGAAATTATATATGATACTTTAAACTCAGATGAAGAAGGAGCAGTATTACCTGTCAATGCTGCTGAATTAGAGAAAACAATGGTAAACTCTTTTTTGAAAGCAGCTACCGCTAAACCAGAATCTGAAATTTCTTACTTGTATATTGGTGATCATTTTATTAACAAAGCTTCAAAAATAAATGATGCAAGATCAGCACATATAGCTGATATGAAGACCCGAACAAAACCTGGGACAATGGCTTCTAAAGAAGATGTGGCTAAGAGAGACCAGTTGGATGCACAATATGGCGAAGAGCTGGAAAAAGCAAAAGAACCCTATGAAAAGGCTGCAGCTATGTTTGCCGCCAGAGTAAAAGCAAATAATGGTCTTGAAATAAGAGATAAAGAACAATACAAAAAAGCAATCAATTATTTGTCTGAAATTGCAATGTTTAAAAGAATTCAGTCTAAAGGCAAACCAGCTGATATTACAAAATATACAGCAGAAGAAAAGAAGTGGAACGAGTTGTATGATTCAATTAATGCAATACCAACTCTTAAGAAAGAAAAGTAATTCAACATCTTATTCAAAGAAGCCTCAATTCCAAAGAATTGGGGCTTCTTTATTGATAGGTTATAACTATTCTCCATATTAGGCAACCGGTTGGCAGAAAGACTCATCACCTGTTTAACATAATATAAATTATAAGAAAATTGAACAATGATGAGGACTGCCCCCTGTAAGTTGGTATAATTGTGGCAGCTGGGTATTGTATCCAAAATCATATTTGCGTAGCTTGAATATAAATAAGAAATAATGAACCGAATACCAATTATAATGCTGACCACAGTTTTACTTTTATCCTGCGGTGGATCAGATACAAATAAGGAAGAGTCTGATCACTTTAATAATAAAGTACTACCTGATTCAACTATTGAGCAACTTGGTTCCGCTGAAATTCTATCACAAATTGACCGTTATCTGGTTTCCAAAGCTCAGTTAACACCCAGCACCACAGGCGACGGTTTCAGAGAAGCCATAGTTACAGTAAAAAATAAACTTCAAAATATTACAATACAAGATGCTTTTCTGGAAGTAAATATATTAACAGCAGATAATAAAGAATACCGGACTGATTTTTATACGTTGGAAAACATAGAACCCGGTAGTGTAAAAACTATAAAGATTCCTGAAAGCAGCCGTGGCGTTAAAATAAGAAGCCACATTGTAAAACTAACTAGCGATAGCTTAACCAATGGAGAAACGGTGATGGTGGGTGAACATTACATAAAGAATTAATGCAGCTTAAAGAAAAGATCCTTTCTGAACATACGAAAGCTAATTGCGACGAAACTGTAAAATGGATTGGCGGCAACCAGTCCCGTTTTGATGAATTAATGTTTTTATTTTTAGGTGACGACAAAATAATTACTCAGCGTTCCGGCTGGCCATTAAGTTTTGCTGGTATAGCACACCCAAAATTCATTCCGAAACATATTGGTAAACTGGTAAGCAATTTAAAGAAAAAAGGCCTCCATGATGCCGTAAAAAGAAATACGATCCGGCTTTTACAGGAAATTCAAATTCCTGAGAAATACCAGGGTGATGTAATGAACATCTGTTTCGATTTTCTGATTTCCCCTACTGAGAAACCTGCTATTAAAGCTTTTTCACTTACTGTACTAGAAAACCTTTCTAAAGAACATCCTGAAATAAAACAAGAACTAAAAACAGTGATTGAAGACCGTTGGGATTATGAAACAGCAGCATTCAAAGCAAGAGCCAGAAAAATTCTTAAGAAACTTTAGTTTTTTCACTTTTATTAAACTCTTTAAATATCAATCGAAGATTCTGATCGTATGTTATGTAACTGTATAACCAGTTAAAGAAAACAAAGAACCGGTTTTTAACTCCCAGAATAAGCATCAGGTGCAAACCCATCCAGATAAGCCAGGCAAAAAATCCTCCGAAATGCAATTTAGGTTTAGGAATATCCACCACTGCAAGATTGCGGCCTACGGTTGCCATTGAGCCTTTATCTCTGTACTCAAATTCATACTGACGATCAGAATTAGATTTCTTTTCGATCAACCGCAAATTACCAGCTACCAAATCTCCCTGCTGCATGGCTACCGGTGCCACTTGTGGTAATCCACTGGTAAATTTTGGTGTTTCCATATAAGCAAGATCACCTATGGCATAAATATTACTATAACCTTGTATCAGGCATCGTCTGTCAGTCATGATCCGGTTTCCTTTTACAATTAAAGAACTATCAATACCAACAGGAACATTGCCTTTAATACCAGCAGCCCAAATAACAGTTGCTGCCGGTATCTCCTCTCCGTTTTGCAAAAAAACGTTGCGGCCATCATAATCTTTCACCAACGTATTTGTCATTACCGTCACTCCTAACCTGTTCAGGTATTTTCCAGCATGCTCTGATGATTTTTCACTCATGGCAGCTAATGTTTTATCCGCTCCTTCCAATAAATAAATATTCATTTTTGAGAAATCCAGTTCAGGGAAATCTTTTGGCAATACATACTTTTTCATTTCTGCCAATGCACCGGACACTTCCACTCCTGTTGGTCCCCCACCTACAATTACAATATTCATCATTCTTTGTAGTTCATTCTCCTCTTTTATACTATGTGCTTTTTCAAATAGCTGTAGCAGTTTGTATCGTATCTGCAATGCTTCCACCGTTGATTTCATTGGGAAAGCATGAGCTGCCAGTTGTTTATTACCAAAGAAATTGGTGTCTGCACCTGTTGCCAGTACCAACACATCATAACTGATCTCTTCCACATCTGTTATTACTTTGTTCTCAGCAGGAACTACTTCTGTCAGATTACATAACCTTATTTTTACATTCTTACTTTTCTGAAATACTTTACGAAGCGGAAATGAAATATTACTGGCATCAAGCCCGGCTGTGGCTACCTGGTAAAACAATGGTTGGAACTGGTGATAATTAAAACGATCAATCAGGATGACTTCAAAACCAGGTTTATTGTTTAGTTTTCTTGCCAGTCTTAAACCACCGAACCCTGCACCAACTATTACGACTTTCATGTTGTTTGATTTTCTACCACAAATTTACAGTATTTTCAATACTTATTGAAAATACTGTAAGCAATTATTTACCTTTATACTGTCAGGTAAACCGACAGTTTTATGAACACTCTTCACGCCACCGCCGCTGCTCAACCTTATAAAGCAATTAACCCGCCAAAAGAGAATAGCTATTCCGAAATCGAGAAATATTATGATGTGGCCGGTCCGGATTATGAAATGTGGAGCAAAAATTTTAATATTCATTTTGGCTATTGCCATAAGAATGAAAAAAGAAAGATGGCATAATGTGTATGCTCCGATTCTGGGAATGATACTTGGTTTGTACAGGAAGCATTTTGGATATTATTTGATTAGTGGGAAGAAATGAAATTTCTTTTTTGTCATACCGAGGAACAGCCTGTCCCGAACTTTATTCGGGAAGGCATCTCAAAATTTTTATTCTTTGAGATTCTTCGCATCGCTCAGAATGACAAAATGAAAATGTATAGTAGAATTAAAACGTACAAGTGAGTGACATAACAGACGATGATAGTAATAATGCAGCCGAGTAAATAAAAAATTAATACAACATCCTCACCTTAATCGTTTCCTTTACTTCCCGTAATAATTTTAAGGCCTGGGAAGATAATTGCTTATCTACATCTAGCACCACATAACCGATTTCTTCATTGGTTTTAAGATACTGCCCCAATATGTTGATCTTGTTTTTAGAAAGCTGCGTATTGATTTCAGAAAGCACACCGGGCACATTATTATGGATATGAAGGATACGATGGCTTCCCTCCTGCGGCGGCAATGCCAATGCAGGAATGGACTGCGAACCAAAAGTGATTCCTTTTTCCAGGTAGTTAAATAGTTTGAGGCTTACATCTTCGCCAATATTTTGTTGAGCTTCCTCAGTAGAGCCACCGATATGTGGAGTCAGCAATACATTCGGGCAATCCTGCAACGGCGTACGGAAACGGTCGCCGTTTTTTTCGGGCTCTACCGGAAATACATCTATCGCTGCACCAGCTATTTGTCCATCCAAAATTAATTTTCGTAATACTTCCAGATCCACCACTTCTCCCCTTGCATAGTTAATGAGTATCGATCCTTTTTTACATTGTTTCAGATTGATTTTTCCCAATAAGTTTTTTGTTTGCGAATTATCAGGAACATGAATGGTGATAATATCTGCTTTGCCCAATAAAGTTTTTAATGACTTTGCATCTTCTGCATTGCCAAGAGGTAATTTTGTTTCCACATCGTAAAAAATAACTTTTAATCCCAATGCTTCTGCCAGCACACTTACCTGTGAACCAATATTGCCATAACCAATGATGCCAATCGTTTTTCCACGCAGCTCATAACTTCCCTGCGATTCTTTCATCCAGATACCTTCATGTGCTGCTTTATTCTTATCAGGTATTCTTCTGATCAGCATGATGGCAGCGCCAATCACTAATTCTGCAACAGATCTTGTATTAGAATAAGGTGCATTGAATACAACAACGCCATTCTTTGTTGCTTCGCTCAGATCAACCTGGTTTACACCAATACAAAAACAACCAATTGCTTGTAATTTTTTTGCAGCAGCTAAAACATTTTTTGTAATTAATGTTTTGGAACGGATGCCAAGTATATGTACATCTTTTATTTCCCTGATAAGCTCTTCCTCCGTCATTGCTTTCGAAATTTTCTCTATCTGTACATAACCATGCCCACGGAAATTTTTAACCGCTTTATCACTTATATTTTCCAGAAATAGAATCTTGATCTTTTCCTTCGGATAACTTGTTACATCTGTTTTTGCCATGTTGCAAATATAAATTGGAGATTATTAAGATTTAGAATGATTATGGGGAAAACGAAGGTTTGTTTGAATAAGCATACAGACTTATTTTTGTCCAAATCGGGATGTATTGAAAAACCTGTTCATATTTGCTTTATTGATGTGCCTTTATGTTTCCTGTAATACTTCTTCTGGAAAAGAAAAGCCTGCGGATGATTCGTTGCAATATTATCCTCCAACACCTGGAGTCCTTGATAAAGAAGAGTTTCGTTCCTGGTACCGCCAGCTCAGCAGTTTTTTTGATTCCAATCTTTTAAAAACGGGGTTTAACGGTGGCATTCTTATTGCTAAAAACGGAAATATCGTTTATGAAAAATACCAGGGAAAAATCGATCTTGGTAAAACTGATTCTATTACCAGCAACACTTCTTTTCATATTGCATCTACCAGCAAAACATTTACAGCCATTGCCATACTGAGGCTGATCCAGGAAAATAAGCTATCGCTGAATGACACGATAACAAAATTCTTTCCTGCATTTCCGTATCCAGATATTACGGTGAAATTGCTACTTACTCACCGAAGCGGTTTACCCAATTACCTCTATTTTATGTCGAACAGCGATTGGGATAAAAAGAAATATACGACCAACGAAGATGTATTGCAGTTTTTGATCAATGAGAAACCTAATAAAAGTTATTCGCCAGATAAACGTTTTAACTATAGCAACACCAACTTTGTGTTGCTTGCACTGATAGTTGAAAGAATAACCGGAAAACTATTCCCGGAATATATACAGCAAAAAATATTCGGACCATTACAAATGACGAATAGTTTTGTTTACACTTATAAAGACACATTATCAGCCACCCCTTCATTTACTTACAACGGAACTTTCTGGAACAATGACTTTCTGGATATTACCTATGGTGATAAGAATATCTATTCTACACCACAGGATTTATTAAAATGGGATCAGGCATTATATACTGACCAGTTAATACGTCCCACATTACTGGATTCAGCATTTACACCATATAGTTTAGAAAAACCTTCTGTTCATAATTATGGATTTGGTTGGCGGCTTCAACTATTGCCAAATGGCAAGAAAGTTGTGTATCATTTCGGTAAATGGCATGGTTTCAACGCAGCTTTTGCCAGGCTTACAGATGAAAAAGCAACGATAATTATTTTGGGAAATAAATTCAACAGAAATATTTATCGGGCTGCCAGTCATTGTTATGACATCTTTGGTGAATACTTACAAAATCACCAGCCACAGTATGATGACAATGAAAACCCTGAGGCAATAACTAAAGATGTGAAAAAAAGACGTTAATCATCCTGATTTCGTAAATTGTTTCTCAACTTTAGGAACTAATGAAGATTCTTTCTGCATCTGCAAGCCGGCAATGGGATGTGTACACCATTCAACATGAGCCCATTTCTTCCATCGACCTGATGGAAAGAGCAGCTTTACGATGTACAGAATGGCTCGTTCAGCAATATCCTGCCGCACCTTCTTTTGGAGTATTTTGTGGTAAAGGAAATAATGGAGGCGATGGATTAGCCATTGCAAGAATGTTGATAGAAAAAAACTATCCGATATCCATTTATATTCTGGAGTTTGGACATTTAGGAACAACTGATTTTCAGACAAACCTTGCACGGCTGCATCATCTTCCTGCTGCTGATATTCACTTCATTCAAACAGAGCAGCATCTTCATCCTGTTCCGAAAGGGCAAATAATAATTGACGCCATTCTTGGCTCTGGTATAAACAGAGCAGTGGAAGGAATAACAGCCAGCCTGATCGGCCATATGAATGCAGCAGGATCCGAAATTGTTTCAATCGATATTCCGAGCGGTCTTTTTGTTGACACAGCTTCAAAAGGGATTAATACAATTAAGGCAAATCATACACTCAGTTTTCAGTGTTTTAAAATGGCATTGCTGATGCCAGAAAATGAGACTTCAATTGGTGAAGTGCATATTCTTGACATTGGACTGCACAATGATTTTTATAAAACAGTGGAATCAACATCGGAAATAATGGATCAAAAAATAATACAATCAATTTATAAGCCCCGAAATAAATTTGCTCATAAAGGAAATTTTGGCCATGCCTTGCTGATTGCAGGCAGCTATGGTAAAATAGGTGCGGCAGTTTTATCGGCCAAAGCCTGTTTGAGAAGTGGTGTTGGTTTGCTTACCTGTCATATTCCAAAATGCGGTTACGATACTTTGCAGTCAATAGTTCCAGAGGCAATGGTTACGACAGATATAAATGTTGAATTTATTTCAAAAGTAGAAACTGATCCCGAAAAAAATACTGCTATCGGAATCGGTCCGGGAATTGGTATTGAAACAGCAACAAAACTGATGTTGAAAGAATTGCTGGCTTCATGCAAGAAACCAGTTGTATTGGATGCTGATGCCTTGAATATTATTGGTGAGGATAAAGAATTAATGCGGTTGATTCCGGAAGGCTCCATTTTGACTCCTCATCCAAAAGAATTTGAAAGACTATTCGGAAAAACGGAGAATGATTTTGAAAGGATGGAACTTGCCAACATTAAAGCAAAAGAATTAAAATTGGTGATTGTTTTAAAAGGTCATCATACCGTTATTGCTACACCCGGTGGAAATGTTTATTTCAACTCAACAGGAAATGCAGGAATGGCTACTGCCGGTAGTGGTGATGTATTGACTGGAATTATTACCGGTTTGTTGGCGCAAGGTTATGGAACTGTAGAAGCTGCTATCCTTGGCGTTTATATGCATGGATTGGCGGGAGATATTGCGGCTGTTTCAAATTCACAGGAAGCTATGCTGGCAGGTGATATAATTGATCAACTCGGATTAGCATTTCTTAAATTACAAACAATTGATTTTTAGAGGCATAATTATTGTAACCTTATCTATTATTTATTAAATAAATATAATTTCTCATGAAAAAGCAAAATCAACTTAGCCTGGTAGCCTGTTTTCTTCTTTCTATTTCTTTTGCAATATTTGCATGTAATAACAATAAAGAAGAATCGACATCAGAAAAAACAAAAATGGAAGACAGTACAAATTTGAATAATGGAAAAGATGTAATGGCAATGGCCACCATTTCGGGTACTGTTCCAGATACTACAGTTTCGGGTACTGTGGAATTTGTGCAACATGACGGGAAAGTGAAAATGAACTTTCATATTACCGCTGCTTCAATGGCCAATAAAAGCGTAGCCGTCCATCTTCATGAAATGGGTGACTGTGGTGATATGGGCAAAATGGCTCACGGACATTGGAACCCAACCGGAAAGGAACATGGCAAATGGGGTACCGGCAGTTTTCATTCAGGAGATATAGGCAACATAAGCCTCAATGAAAAAGGCGAAGGTTCGATGGAACTGGAAACAGATCTATGGTCAATTGGTGGTGACGAAAAAACAAATATTCTGAACAAGTCTGTTATTGTACATAGTGGCACTGACGACTACAGCTCTCAACCAGCAGGAAATGCAGGATCAAGGATTGGTTGTGGTGTTATAATAAAAAAATAGAAACCCTTTTTGCGATATTGAATTATTGAAAGATGCCTAAAATAAATTATTAAGGCATCTTTCTTTTATATGGTCGATTAATTCCATAAAAACCTGAATTCATTGTAACCTCTTTTTTAGCTAAAAACATGGCCAATTAATCCCCTCTAAATTTTAATCGCTGATTCTCAAATTACCCTTTCAACCCCTATCTTTGCCGCCCGGCTAAAAAGCTGCTTTTTATTTAAATTTTGATTAAGAATCATCTCTTATGGACAAATTGATCTATCTCGTCCCCGTAATGGGCCTTATTGGTCTTCTTTACACTTTTGTAAAATATAATTGGGTTTCCAAACAAGATGCCGGAACCGACCGGATGAAAGAAATCAGCACATATATTGCTGATGGTGCGATGGCTTTCTTAAAAGCAGAATGGAAAGTGCTGGGCTATTTTGTGGTGATCGTTGGTATTTTATTGGCTGTTATGGCACAGGCCAATCCACATTCACATTGGTCAATCGCCATTGCTTTTGTAATTGGTGCTGTTCTTAGTGCTTTAGCAGGATTTATCGGAATGAAGGCGGCAACCAAGGCAAATGTACGGACTGCACAAGCTGCCCGCACTAGTTTAAGTAAGGCACTGAATGTTTCTTTTACTGGAGGTGCTGTAATGGGATTAGGGGTTGCAGGTCTTGCTGTGCTAGGCTTAGGAGGTTTATACATTGTTTTAAAACAATATTTTGCTCCTGGTTCTGAAGCGAATTCAGAAGAAATGTTCAAAACAATTGAAGTGTTGACAGGCTTTTCTCTAGGTGCTGAATCCATTGCCCTTTTTGCAAGAGTTGGGGGAGGTATTTATACAAAAGCTGCTGATGTAGGTGCTGACCTCGTAGGGAAAGTGGAAGCTGGTATTCCGGAAGATGACCCAAGGAACCCGGCTACTATTGCAGATAATGTAGGTGATAATGTTGGTGACGTTGCTGGAATGGGTGCTGATCTTTTTGGTTCTTATGTAGCCACCGTTTTAGCAACTATCGTATTAGGACAACAGACAACTGTTACTTTTGGAGATGATCTTCTAGGTGGATTTTCTCCTATAATACTACCAATGTTAATCGCTGGTATTGGTATTTTGTTTTCAATTGTTGGAACTTTTTTTGTTCGTATCAGCGATAAAGCCGGAGTAAGTACTGAAAATGTACAAAAAGCATTGAATATGGGTAACTGGGGTTCAATGATCCTTACGGCAATCGCTTCTGCCGGCTTGGTTTATTGGATAATGCCCGATCACATGGAGTTGAGGGGATTTGAATTTACTAAATGGGGTGTACTTGGTGCAATAGGCGTTGGCCTTATGGTAGGTGCCTTAATGAGCATCATTACTGAATATTATACAGCCATGGGCAAAGGTCCGGTTAATTCTATAATTAGACAATCTTCAACTGGTCATGCCACTAACGTTATTGGTGGCTTAGCAGTTGGTATGGAATCAACTTTCCTTCCAATACTTGTTTTAGCTGGTGGAATCTGGGGTTCATACCAGTTTGCAGGTTTATATGGTGTAGCCATTGCTGCTGCTGGTATGATGGCAACAACTGCTATGCAATTGGCAATTGATGCTTTTGGTCCGATTGCAGATAATGCTGGTGGAATTGCAGAAATGAGTGAATTGCCTCCTGATGTAAGAGAAAAAACAGACGTATTGGATGCTGTTGGTAATACTACTGCCGCTTCAGGAAAAGGATTTGCTATTGCTTCAGCTGCATTAACAGCCTTGGCTCTATTTGCAGCTTTTGTTGGGGTTGCTTTGCCGGTTGAAAATCAGCATATCGATATTTATAAAGCTGATGTTTTAGCTGCCTTGTTTGTAGGGGGTATGATTCCGTTCATATTTTCTTCCCTGGCTATCCGTGCAGTTGGAGAAGCTGCCATGGCAATGGTGGAAGAAGTTCGTCGTCAGTTCCGCACTATTCCTGGCATTATGGAAGGAACAGGCAAACCAGAATATGAAAAATGCGTTGCTATATCAACCCAGGCTTCTATTAAGAAAATGATGTTGCCGGGTGCAATTACTATTATATCTCCATTGATTATCGGATTTACATTAGGCCCTGAAGCCTTGGGCGGTTTTCTTGCCGGTGCAACGGTTAGCGGTGTATTAATGGGAATGTTCCAGAATAATGCAGGGGGTGCCTGGGATAACGCAAAAAAATCATTTGAGAAAGGTGTTGAGATCAATGGCGAAATGTTTTACAAAAAATCTGAACCACATAAAGCATCTGTAACAGGTGATACTGTTGGTGATCCTTTTAAAGACACTTCAGGTCCTTCCATGAATATTTTGATTAAATTAATGTCGATTGTATCTTTGGTCATCGCCCCTACGCTTGCACAGATAAATGCTAAAAAAGCATCCAAAGAGCAAGTGGAGAAAAAAATTGAAATAAAAACTGAACCAGTAGCTGCTACAAACAAAAACAATACTTTTCAGTACAAATAAACAGAACTACGCCAAGGCTTCGTTCTGCGAATAAAAGCTTAATCAGAACCATTACTTTAAGTCCTGCTGTTTCTACAGTGGGACTTATTTTTTAAATACACTTTATGACTAGCAACCATTGAAATAATTTTCAATGTTGTACATTTATACAATCTGATAAATAAACCTTTCACAAAACCTTTTATAATGAAATTCAAACTTTTTTTTACTTCGGCCCTTACAATAATTCTCTTTAGCTGCAACAACTCCAAAGAAGAGAATAAGAAAGAAGAACAATCTGAATTAATAAATGTAGATGAACCAATTGATTCTGGTAGCAAAGACAAAAAAATAACAAACCGGGATTTTAGTGTAACTCCTGAAAATGCATATAACGACCTGATGCTTGACAGTCTTGCAATGGAACGGTATATTGAACACCGTCAACTGGCTGATATTGAAATATCGCTTCGCATCCGCAGTTTTTATAATGCAAGAAATTATCACTATGCCTGGTTTTCTTCAAAAGGCCTTACCGAGCAGGCAAGGTTTTTCTGGAACCAATATGATTATGCCGTAAATCATTTAAAAGATTCAACTCTCATCAACAGTGAATTTTATAAACAGGCTGAAAAATACCTGAACCAGGAGGAAATGACAGCAAACGCAAAAGACTCACTTATTAGAAACACTGAGTTCGGATTTACCGAACACTTTATAAGATATATAAACAGCACTTATGAAAAAGGCTATGTAAAAAGAAAGGAACAGGAAAAATTTATTCCGATTAAAAAGACGGACCCGGTTGCTACGGCTGATTCATTATTAAATAAAAAACATAGTGATGATAAATATTATGAGCAGGTAAATGAAATGTATGCAGGTTTGAAAAATCATCTTCAGTTGTACTTAGACCTTACCAAAGCTGGTGGATGGCCTGCTATACCAACTATAAAAAAGTCACTTAAAAAAGGTGACAACTTACCAGTAATTACTATGGTAAAAAAGAGACTACAAATGTCCAGGGATATGATTGGTACCGATAGCTCATTGGTATTTACGGACACTCTGGAACTGGCTGTTAAAAAATTTCAACGCCGGCATGGTTACAAAGAAACAGGTGAAATAAATAATACATTGGTAAAAGACATGAACATCCCTGCTTCAAAAAGATTAATGGAGATATTGATCAATATGGACAGGATGAGATGGATGCCACAAAAGCCAACAGGTAACCTTATTGTTGTAAACCTTCCGGAATTTATGTTGCATGTATATGATGGTAAAGAACAAATTTTTGAAATGGTCGTAGTTGTTGGAAAAGAGGGAAACAATACCATGATGTTTAACGGAGACTTGAATCAAATATTCTTTAGTCCTTACTGGAATGTTCCGCAAAGCATTATCAAAAACGAAATTATGCCGGCAATAGCCCGCAATCCGAATTACCTGGCCAATAAAAACATGGAAAAAACAAGTTGGGGTATCCGTCAAAAACCCGGTCCGGGCAATGCTTTAGGAAAAGTAAAATTCATTTTTCCCAATAGCTTTAATATGTATTTTCATGACACTCCATCTAAAAGCCTTTTCGGACAGGATAAGAGAGCCTTTAGTCATGGATGTATTCGACTGAGCGAACCACAAAAAATGGCTGAATGGTTGCTAAGGAATGATCCTGAATGGTCAAATGAAAAAATTGTATCGGCTATGAATCAGACTACTGAAAAAGGAGTAAAAATCAAAGAGCCGGTTCCAGTATTCATTATTTATTATACAGCATGGGTGGATGATAAAGGGGATTTGAATTTCAGAGACGATGTCTATAAGCATGATGCAGCGTTAATTAATAAAATGTTTGAACTTCCTTCTGAAAATTCAAAAGACATAACAAAAGACACCCAACCAGATAAGAAAAATGTTACAAAAGATCAATGATACTTGTTATAAACCGCTTATCCAATAAACCGCTTCGTTTATCAAACTGAAGCAGCACATCATTTGAAATAAATGCCATAAGCATACCGGGTGTACTAAACCAAAATCGTATGCATTATGGTAAGATATATTATGTCGTTCCATCTAAACGAAGATCAATGGAAAACAGCTTATAAAGCCATCGATTCATCTTTCGATGCTTTACAAAAAAATGGTCCTGGAGGAATGTGAAGTCAGTGCTATGAAGCAAATAATGGCGAGAATAATTTTGTACATATTAAATCTTTCAAAAAGGAAGCAATCGCTAATCATCATTTCAAATCGGCCATTTTCAAAGAATATGTTTAGAAGCTGGCAAATCTTAGTGGTAAGAATATTTCTTTTTCAAAACTTCACCAACAGCAAACATTCGAATCCATAGTCTTGTGGTTCCATTCAAAAACAAGATTATTCTCAGGTTGTTACTCTTAGTTTCATTTAATTATGGGATTAGAAATATCACTTTCAATTTTGTAACTTTAAGCAATTGAACTAACCAAACGACCTAATATGCATCGTGTTATTATTCCAGTTGATTTTTCTGAAACCTCTTTAAATGCAGCCAGATACACAGCAAAGATGCTGGCAGGAAAAGAAGATACGGTTGCCATTCTTTATAATAACTACGAAAGCCAGGATGATCATGATATTTCGATCAATTACCAGGAAAGTCTTCGCCAGGAATTTTTACGGGCTGGTGTAAAGTCAGTTGAATGCGAAGGCGAAATGGGTGGCGATCTTATTGATAATATTACCCGGCTGGCTCACACCATCAGGGCGACATTAATTGTAATGGGCATTACCGGTAAATCGGCAATAAGACAGATAATGTTTGGCAGTAATACACTAAAACTAATTGACAAAAACCTGTATCCGGTAATGATCATACCACCCGATGCAGTTTACAAAGGTGTAAATAATGTTGCTTTTGCTTCCGATTTTAAAAACGTTGAAAACACTACTCCTTCTGAACTGATTTGTTCAGTTTTAGAAATTTTTAATCCAAAACTGCATATTTTTACGGTTAATAAAGATGTTTATATCAGTATTGACGAGGAAATGGAAACACAAAAGCAAATTCTCGAAAAAATGTTTAGCAAGTACAATACTGAATTCTACTTCCTGACAATGAACGACTTCTACTCTGCTGTTGATAATTTTATTACTGATTACAATATTGATATAATGATTACTATTCCAAAACATCAGAGCAACTCTACCTCCCTCTTCAAAAGTTCGCATACCAAAAGACTCGCCTACCACAGCCATATTCCGATACTGGCGGCACATGAATAATTAATCATTACAATAAAAATTGATTGTGAGCAACGCTGATATTTTTCATACCTTTGCCGACAATTTTAACTGAAATTAGATTTATGCAAACCGTTATTGTACCTGTAGACTTTTCTGAAAATTCATTGAAAGCTGCTCGCTATGCTACACAACTTTTAACCGGGCATTATGGAGTAAATATGATCCTTCATCATGTTTATGAAAAAGCCAGCCAGGCATCAGAAATTGCTGAGCGATTAGAAGGTTTAAAAGCAGAACTAATGGAGATTGGTATAGTGAAAATTACAACACTTGCTGAAGAAGGTTCTGATTTCATTGCAGAGTTGGATAAACTGGCCCGTCATCAGCAGGCAGATCTGATCATAATGGGAATAACAGGTCGTTCTGCAATAGGCCAGGCTTTTATTGGAAGTAATACATTGAAAATGGTTCAGCAAAAAGTATGTCCTGTATTAATAATTCCCGGAGATGCTATTTACAAGGATGTAAAAAATGTGCTATTAACTTCAGATTTTAAAAATGTTCAATCCGTAACTCCTTCTGTTCCTATAAAGAAAATTTTAAAAACATTCAGTCCGGGTCTTCATATTATGAATGTTGATAGTGAGCATTATGTTGCCCTTACAGAAGAATACCAGGCGGAAAAAGCAAAGTTGAATGAAATGTTCAGCGATTTCAAACCAGAATTCTATTTTCTCGGTTTGCAGGATGTAGATGAAGCGATCAACCAGTTTGCACATGATAAAAATGTAGACATGATTATCATCGTACATAAAGGACAAAGCCTTTTCTCCAAGCTATTTGTAAAAAGCCATACTAAACAACTGGTTTATCATAGCAACATCCCTGTTTTAGCAATACATGAATAAAAAACTGCCGGTTTTGGCAGTGCTTGACTTCACGGAAACAAATAGCTAACTTTAAAGTTGTTTCCTTTATGATTGCTATAGCACATAAATTAATGCGTATTTATTCATTTGCAACACCATTACCGTCTGCCAATTACTATGTACCAGTTTAGTTTATTATTTTTTTGAACTCATCTTTCTATTCATTTTGAAAGAATACAAGATGTGTGACTTAACGACTTACACATGAAAAATATTAAAATAATTGAAGTGCCATCCGAAATTGGTGCAGGCACAAGAGGCTCCAGTTTAGGTATCGAAGCCATAAAAATTGCTGCTTTGGATTTTATGAGCAACTTCTTTATTCACTTTCCTTCAGAAAAAATTCAGGACGAGAATAAATTACTGTATGAGCCAATTGAATCACCATACGCTAAACGCATAAAAGGTGTTGCAGCTCTTTATGACAAACTGAGCAAGTCCATAAGCAATTCGATGAAGGATAATTTCTTTCCTGTAGTATTAAGCGGAGACCACAGCACATCGGGTGGCACAATTGCCGGCATTAAAATGGCCCGACCAAAAAGCCGGTTAGGTGTTATCTGGATTGATGCACATGCAGATTTGCATACACCTTACACCACTCCTTCCGGCAATGTGCATGGTATGCCAATGGCAGCGACAATTAGCATGGATAATGAAGAATCTGGTGTGCATGAAATTGATGCAGAAACAAAAAAGCATTGGGAGTTTTTAAAGAATGTTGGAAAAATAAATCCAAAAGTTTTGCCGGAAGATGTTGTATTTATTTCCCTAAGGGACTATGAAAAAGAAGAACGATACCTTATCGAAAAATATGGGATGAAAGTAATTACTACAAAAGAAGTAAGAAATAAAGGTGCTGAAAATGTAGTACGAGCAGTGCTGCGTTATTTAGCTGACTGCACTGATATTTACATTTCATTTGATGTGGACAGCCTCGACTCTTCAATTTCAAAAGGTACCGGTACTCCCGTTGGTAATGGTTTAAAAGAAAGGGAAGCGGAAGACCTTATCAGTAAGTTTATGCATAACAGAAAAGTTTGTTGCTTAGAAATAACTGAAGTAAATCCAACTCTAGACAAAGAAAACCTGATGGCTGAAATTGCATTTAATATCCTTCAAAGAAGTGTGAATGTACTATTAATGAATTAAAGAGTTTGTAATTTATCTTTTATTTGTTTTGTTGCTATAACGCCTAATTCAAAAGAACTTTCCAGACATTCTTTTAATAATTTCTTTGCTTCTTCCTTTTTACCATTGGCTGCAAAAATAAATGCTGTATGCATAGTAGCTGCTGGTTCAAATGTATGCTTATAAACATAACTGCCGGAAAACTCCATCGCTTTATTATAGTCTCCTTTATTATAGTACGTCCAGGCCATCCAGTCACATGTTTCTATCAACATTTTTTTGAAAACAGCGATTAAAAAAACCATTCT
>JBBSJN010000030.1:0-21252 GCA_038257235.1 Chitinophagales bacterium | reverse complement strand
ATCCCAATCTCCAGTCACCATTCATCGTTGTATATAGATTAGACCAAGCCATGCCATTAGGTAATGTCTGGAAATTGCCAGAAGGACCATATCCCATTAATCTATCCGCTGCAAAAGTGCCGGTACGTGGAGCCGGGGCACCGCTCATCGGAGTCGTACTTGTAGAACTGATAACAGTATTAGTAAAATTATCAGTGCTATTTGAACCAGTACCTCCATCCAATTCTGCAATCAAGCTCATGCTTACTCCGTTTGGAGCTATCAAGTTGTTTTCCATATCACCTACCCAAGTATGAGCTATGTTTACTCTCACACTTACATTCGAAATGATTGCACCAGCGGGAATACCAGATACTGGTATTGTGCTGTAGACACCGGCACCATTATTATCAGGAACTGCAAGAGGTGTATTATTGGTAAATGTGACAGTTGTTGGTGATGAAGCGTTAGTCAACGTCAACTTCTGGATTGATCCTGTACAAATTGTTGCAGAAACAGGATTAACAGTAGCGACCAACGGGCCTACAGTTAATGTTGCAATCCCTGAGAAATCAGTAGCCGAGCAACCACCCACTATTACGGCCCGGTATTGATAACCATTAAATGCCTCGGATACGTTATCCAAAGCTAAAGTAGCTGTAGTGGCACCGCTATAGATGCCTCCGTTCGTTACAAACTGCCATGGGCTAGCTGAACTTGTTCTGTATTCCCACTGATAAGAAGCAACAGTTCCAGTAGTAGCCACCGTAAATGTGGTATTTTCAGAACACTGTATTGTCTTATTAACAGGAGAAGCTGTAATTACAACTGGTGCGCAAGGCAATATATTTACATTATAATCTTCAGTTTCACCGAAACCGCTTGGATTAGTACAAGCAGCAGTTGCTAACCAAACTGTTGTTCCAAACCTTGTTCTTACTCTCATTCTGGTAATACCAGACAAGGCAGTTGCTGGAATATTGATATTTGCCATGAGCTGAGCAGTAGCTCCTGGTGCATTCCCTAAATATGTGAATTCATTTGTCTCAAACTGTCCGTTTTGGTTATAATCGATCCACACAGCCGCACTTTTTGACCATATTGTCTTAAAAGAAACCGTGATGGTATTTCCAATACCAGCCTGAACATTTGGCGCTGCTACAGAATTTGTATAATCAGCATAACCAGCAGGTGGGCCTGCAGAACAACCAGAAGCATTATTTAATGTACTGATCTGCACTCTAATAATCTCATCATCATCTGTACAGTCAGTAGCTGGGGGAATACAATAACAACCTGAAGGCGGAGTTAATCCCACCAATACCGGATTAGAAGTAGCTGAAGCAGGACCATTCGTACAAGTTACAATACTCTGATAATAAGTAGCTACTGTATGGTTTCTAACCAACGTCGAATTGGTAGCTCCCGGAATGTTCGTCCAGGGTCCGGTTGCAGATGGACCGGATTGCCATTGGTATGTATTTCCGCTGGTTGAAATTAAATTTTGTAATGATAGTGTGAAATTACTACCTGGACAGGCACTTGGAGTTGATGATACTGTGTTCCCGGGATTAGGCGTACCTGAACAGGGAATAAGCGGTACTGAATAGATCCCCATAGAAGCAATTTGGCCAAGCAAGCCTGTATATGTCCCTAAAAGCGTACTGAATCCGTTCGTCGTATCAATTACTCTGAATTCCCTTGCATTCGCAGCGCCAGCATTGATAGTTGCCCAGTAATATTGACCATCACTTAAATCAAAATGACCATCCTGACCAAAGTTTGTATTAATCCCAAGTGGACCTACCAATGTAGCAGTACCGGTTGTCTTATTCCATTTGTATAAATTGTCAGCTACAATATCAACAGAGAACAAAGATCCCCCTGGTGCAGCATTAATCATAATTGCACCTGCAACAGTAGCTGTTGGAGAACCAATTGGTGTACAAACTCCGGTTGTAATATTTATGGTAAAAATTTGAGAAACTGTAAGACTAGATGATACACCATACATTACGTTAGAGAAAGGATCCCATGTCATACCTGTTAAGTTAGCTTGAGGCACACCTGTACAGTTAACGATAAAAGTCCTGACGCCTGTAGTTGTATCAACAGTATATAAAGGAAATGGCGCAGCCTGGTCTACCACATACAATTTATTATTTTGTGTATTCCATGCTTCAGCACCCGCAAAACCAAAAACAACCGTTGACCCAATATTTGTCAAAGTAGTATTTGTCAAAAAGTGAGACTTTAACTGATGATTGCCTCCGCCTACATCATATATAAATGCCCGGCTTAAAGGGTTTGCTACATTTGTTTGGTTTGTAATATTCTGACTTCCTCCTGTGTATTCGGGAGCAAAACCTACAGAATTTTCAACTCTGTTATGTGTGGGTGTATTTTCCCTTTCTAACTTTTGTCTTTCTCTTTCAGCCTGTTGCTGAGAAGTAACTTTTGGAAGGCGTTGCTGCTTTTCCTGTGAGAATGAAATCTGAGTTGTAAGTCCGATAATCATTGCCAGGGCAAAGACTCTAGTACATACAAACCCTAAATTTTTAAGCGTAAAGTTTGGTTGCATAATATTATTTTTAATGAATGATAACTACCGATTGTATCGGTAAAGTCCAGAATTAGGGCGAAAGATAACTTTTTTTTACAAACGGATAAAAAAAAGTTGCCTTAATATTAACATTTTACAATATTTGAGTAAAGGTCTAATAACAGTCACTTGCTGGAAGCCTGTTCAAGTATAAAAAATGACCTGGAGCAGCAGGTCATTTAATCAAATTATTTATGTGCAACTTCTACCATTTATCAGCTTCTTCGGAGTCTTTTGGGGTAGGCACTTCAGATACCTTTACTTCAGCCACTTCTTCCGGAGTGGTTTCGATAGTTTTTTCAGTATTTGTATCTTCCATCTTTTCCTCAACCGTAGTGCTCTCTCCGTTTGTCGCAGCATTGCTATATCCATTTTCATCCTGATTTTCATCATGATTAAATGCATCAAAATCAAAATCAGGCATTAGGTCAGTCTTTACATAGTCAACAGATTCGCCTAACGCTTTAATGAATTTATTAAAGTCTTCCTTATACAGAAATATTTTGTGTCTGTCATACCCATTGTCATCAAACCTTTTTCGGCTTTCGGTAATGGTAAGATAATAATCATTTCCCCGGGTAGCCCTTACATCAAAGAAATAAGTTCTTCGTTTGCCGGCACGGATGCGTTTGCTGTAAATGCTCTCTATTTTCTTGTCATTATTCTCGTACGCCACAGTTAATAAGTTTTTAGCAGTTAATTAATTACTATTCAATTTGGAAGTCACAAATATAGAGATGTTTTTTAAACAGCCAAATTGAGGTTTATATATATTATATACATGTTTAATTTCCCTTTTTCAAGTCTTGTTCCTGCTGGCGGGCAAAAAGCTTTGCATAATGACCATTCAGGCTTATCAACTCCTTGTGATTTCCCTCTTCGATAATTGCTCCATCTTCCAGTACTACAATCTTATCAAAATTAAACAGTGAAAAAATGCGATGTGTTATAATTATGGCAGTCTTGTCATTCAAATATTGATTCAGGCTACCAATAATCTCCTGTTCCGTTCGTGCATCCACCGCACTCAGGCAATCATCGAAAATAATAAGGTTAGGATTTTTTATTAAAGCTCTTGCGATGGAAATACGTTGCTTCTGACCTCCACTCAGCGTTACTCCCCTTTCCCCAACCATCGTATCATATCGATTGGAAAACTGGTCAATCTCCTTCTCTACACTGGCTTGCCTTGCGGCTGTCTTAACATCGATGCTACTTGATTTATCTAATCCAAAGCCAATATTATTACTCACTGTTTCTGAGAATAAAAAAATATCCTGTGGAACATAGCTGATCTGTTCTCTAAGGCTGAACACCTCTAACTGTTGGATATTTTTTTTGTCGAGATTTATTTTGCCGTCAGTTACATCATACATCCTCAACAATAATTGTCCGATAGTGGATTTGCCACTACCTGTTTTTCCGATAATAGCTACTTTTTCGCCACTCTTAATTGACAGATTAAAATTTTGCAATGCCTGTATCCCTGTATGTGGATAGGTGAAACTTACATTGTCAAATTCAATATTCCCTTCTAATTTAGTTACACTGGCAGCAGGTTTATTTTTTATCGTTGGTTCGGTCTTCAGAAATTCGTTTATTCTTTTTTGAGAAGCTGCGGCCCGCTGAATCATACTTGCCGTTAGACCTATTGCACTTACAGGAAAGGTGAGCATATTGATATACATTACAAATTCTACAATGGTATTGATGCCAATGTTATGGCCGCCATAGATGTAATATAATCCTCCAATCATAATAGTTAGCAGCGTACTGATACCTATCAACAAGGTGATGGAAGGGAAGTAAATGGCTTCTACTTTTGCAAGCCCGATAGCATTTTTTTTATATTCTTCGCTGTTATTGGTAAAAAAACCAAGCATTGCCTTTTCCTGAACAAACGATTTTATAACCCGGATACCTGAATAAGATTCCTGTGCATTGGTAGTTAAATTGGAAAGGGCTTCCTGAATTTTTTCACTTTTCCTGTTAATGGTGTTGTTCACAAAATATATGGTGATGGCCAGAATGGGCAGCGGAGCCAGTGCATATATTGTTAACTCCGGATCCCGTTTCCACATAAAAAATACACTCAGCGAAATAATAGCGACAAGGTTTGCCAGGTACATAATGGCCGGACCTGTAAACATCCTTACACGGCTTACATCTTCAGTAATACGATTCATCAGATCACCGGTACTGTTTTGCTTGTAAAAGGCTGTATCCAATTGTTGATAATGATCGTATATCTCATTTTTTTGATCATATTCAATATGGCGGCTCATAACTATGATCGTTTGCCGCATAAGAAATAAAAAGAAACCCCTTATTAATGCCAATATTAATATCGTAATACCACAAAGTGCTACTACTCTGCTTGTAGAACTAATGTCCTGCACACTATCAATGAATTTTTGGACGAGTACATCATATTCTGGTGCTCTCTCGGGAGCTTTATAACCTGGTAAATCCAATTTATTCTGCACAAAATCTATTACAAAACCTGTTACCTGCGGAGAAAGGACACTGAAATAATTGGAAAGAAAAACAAACAATACACCAATTCCGAGACGGTTTTTATATTTCCAGAAATACTTATTGAGTGCCTTAAGTTGTTTCAATAAAATAATTTAATACAAAGTTAAATGAACTCTTACTAAAAGTTTGGGTTGAAATGTCTTAGACCGTATTTTTGCGCCGGAGAGCTGGCAGAGTGGTCGATTGCGGCAGTCTTGAAAACTGTTGACTGTAACAGGTCCTGGGGTTCGAATCCCTAGCTCTCCGCTGAAATCCCGATTTTTGATTGGGATTTTTTTATTTATGCCATTTTATGCATACATATTAAAGAGTCTGAAAGATGATGGCTATTATCATGGGCATACAGCAGATATTGATAACAGGATAAAGACACACAATTCAAAAAAAGTAAGAAGTACAAAATCAAGAATCCCGTTTGTCTTGCATTATTTTGAAATATTTCAGACAAAGTCAGAAGCTTACTTGCAGGAACAGTACTTTAAATCTGCCGATGGAAAGATTTATTTAAAAGAAAAAGGGATAATATAAAGAAGTGGTCGATTGCGGCAGTTTTGGGCGAAGCCTCCTGTGGGCCCCAAGGATCCTGTAAAAAACTGTTGACTGTAACAGGTCCTGGGTTCTGCAAAGCATCCTGCGGGGAATCCCTAGCTCTCCGCAAAAACCTCCAAAGCCTTTGCTTGGAGGTTTTCTCTTTATTACCACTATTTGATGCTACTTTACTCTTGCACTTATTACCTTCCCATCAGCATGAAAAGTACTAATGACAGAAGAACCTTAGCTTTAATGATTCTGCTTGCATCCCTATTGTTTTTTATAATGGGTTTTATGTTCCCATTGCTGCAAACCGGTTTTGGTATCGGTCCTTTTACCATAAAAAAAGACCATATCTACCTTCACACTTCATTCAGCTATTTTTTCGACAAAGGAGAATTTTTTATTGGCTTACTGCTTTTATTTTTCACCATCATATTCCCCATCCTGAAATATATTTTTCTTTTTATAACACTTTCTGGCCGAAAATTACCTCGTCATAAATTTATGAACACGGCATTGGAGATTATCAACAAATGGTCTATGCTGGATGTGTTTGTTGTTGCTGTATTAATGCTGAATATGAAATTCGATTCAGCTATTATAGTTTCTAAACTGGAAAGTGGAACTACTTTATTTGCAATATCTGTTGTGTTGCTAATGACAAGTTCATTTATTGCAGGAAAATTTATCAATCAACAAGCAAAAATGGAAAAATAAATTTTGAGCAGGTTGTATGTTTTTGTAATTTGAAATTAAATAAGGACTTACACACTCATTAAATACCAGCGAAACCCCGTAAGGTTTCGCTTTTTTATTTAGATTATTGTGTTTACATCTTAACAAATTCCACCCGCCTATTCTTAGTTTTACCTTCTTCAGAATTACTATTGCTTATCGGAAAACCCCCTCCCAAACCCTCTGTTTCAAGCAAAGTTTCCTCTATAGAAAGGACAGTAGTCATGTGTGTCTTTATGGAAGTGGCTCTTGCTATAGAAAGATTGAGGTTAGCCTCGGCTTCTCCATCTGAATCCGATGAATCCGTGTGACAAATTATTTTAACTTTCATTTCAGGATTCTGTTTCATAATCTCGGCAATATCGTTGAGCAATGTAAAAGATTCCTCAGTTAGTTGGTCTGAACCTTCATCAAATTTTATCTGAGTGGTTACAAATTTTCCTTGCTGCACCAATTTTAACGGACCAGCTGTAGCATTCTTATCCTTTCCTTTTCCAATGCTATTAACTGCGGTATCAACTTTTTCTGAAACCTTGTTTACACCTTTATCGATAGCATGGTCTACTTTCTCATTAGCCTTTGTCACTACTTTTTCTTTAGCCTTACTCTTTAAAGACTTGAATAACTGAGCATTAGTAAATTGAAAGCAACAAATAAATAGAAGTAAAAAACTGAGGTGTTTAAATTGTAATTTCATGACAAAATATTTTAGTAGAGAAATATTTTTGACAACACATAAAGATAGTAATTTACAAAACCAACATAATTTATTTCTATTTAAATTTCTTATTCTTTACTTTCTACTTTAGCTTTGACTACAATAAGGTCCTGTACATTAACCTGCATTGGCAACAAGCCTATTTTAACAACTGCTTTTTTGCCCCGTAATTCCATTACCTGCCCCACCTGGTGATTTTTTTTCATTTTTACTTTATCGCCAATTTTTATTTCCCCTCCTACTTCATTGAACTTTGACTCTATTTCTTTCTGCATCTTACTCACCACTTTTTTCTCATTCTTCTTAAACAATAAGGCTTCCATTTCCTTTATAACTTTGTTCTTGTTTTCCTCCTTTTTCCACACCATCATAATTTGCTTTAGCTTTCGCTCCATATCTTTCAAATACAGAATTCGATCTACCGCTATTTTATTTTGTTCTTTATGTAATTCTATTTGTTGCTGATGCTTTTCCTTATCCAATAACTGTTGCAATTCCTTTTTCTGTTTTTCATTTTCTTTCATCAATTTATGCAATTCATTTTCTTTCTTTTCAAGATCCCGCAAGTCTTGTTCTGTCCGGTTTAATAATTTATCCAGGCGGAACTGATCATTATCCACAAGCAGCCTTGCCCGGTTTATTAAATTTTTATCTAACCCAATTCTCTCTGCAATAGAAAAAGTATAAGAGCTGCCCGGTTTCCCAATCAGCAATTTATATTGAGGTTGTAAGTTTTTTTCATCAAATGCCATGGCTCCATTTAAAATACCTGTTGTTTTACCGGCCATAATCTTCAGGTTAAGATAATGCGTTGTTACAATGCCAATGGCATGTTTCTTATTGAGCTCCTGCATAATTACTTCTGCAAAAGCACCACCAAGATTTGGATCACTACCGCTTCCCAGTTCATCTATAAAAAATAAAGTGCGGCCATTCGCATTCTCCATAAAATGCTTCATGTGCAACAAATGACTGCTATAGGTACTTAGCTCAAACTCGATGCTTTGTGTATCCCCAATATGTATCATCAGTTGTTTAAAAATGCCAAACTGAGAAGAAGGATGCACCGGAACCAATAATCCGCTTTGTACCATCATCTGTAAAAGACCAATCGTCTTCATCGTTACCGTTTTGCCTCCGGCATTAGGTCCGCTGATGACCAAAATTCTGTTTGCATCATCCAGGGTTAGTGTAACGGGAATAGTAGGCTTCCCTGTTCTTTGATTATATAAAAGCAATAATGGATGATGGGCTTCTACCAAATGAACGCCGGATTTTTCAACAACTACCGGATATTCTCCTTTTATTTCCGCTGCCAGTTTCGCTTTTGCTCTTATAAAATCATACTCACCTACTATGGAGTACCATCCGGTCAATAACAAAGCATACACAGAAAGTCTGGCAGTAAGTTCCCTCAGAATCCGGTAGACCTCTTTTCTTTCTTCGTTTTCCAGCTCATAAACGGCATTATTCAATTCAATCGTTTCTTCAGGTTCAACAAATGCGGTTTTACGGCTGTCACTTTCCCCATGCAAAATTCCTTTTACGGTCCTTTTTTGTTCGGCAAAAACAGCTAAAACCCTTCGTCCACTCATAAAACTCTCTTCAATCTCTGCCAGGTAGCCTTGCTTATTTAATTTTGAAACTATCTTATCAAACATACGTCGCAGTTCATTCCGCTTTCGATATAGGCTTAGCCGGATATTCTTTAAATCTTCCGAAGCATTATCTTTTACCTGGCTATTATCATCCAATACTTCATCAATCAATCCAGGAATGGCTTTTTCATAATAAGTGTTGCCGATTATTTTCAGCAACCCGGCATATGCAATTTTTTTTTCGTTATCAAACCAACGGAAAATATTTTCAATCACTGCTGACAGTTTTCGAATATGACTTAACTCTTCTCCGCTTAACACTGCACCTGGAATAGCAAGTAATTTCAATTCCTTTGAAAGATTTTGAACAAAATCGTTTGGAAAATAAATGCCATTGAAGATCAGTTGCCTGTATTCATGGCTTTGCCTCAGTTCAGTTTCTACAAATTCTTTTTTTGTGTGAATGCGCAGATCATTGGCTTTTGCAGTTGCCAGTTCTGTTTCACAATAAGTGGCGAGCAGCTCTTTAATTTTATTGAATTCTAACTGAATATATGCTGATTCGGGAAATAGTTTCATGTGTGGATATCTTAATCTGGCTGGCTACTTTTAATTTAAACCCAAAGATAATTTTAATCTGGGAGCATTCAGATCACATTCGTTTGATTATTGACCTCCTGGCATGCCTGTTAATAGTTTCTCAAAAAAAGAAGAATGCCAGCCAACTGACAAACCACCGGCTGAGTAATAACGTAAATTGCATGAAGTATTATTCAAATGACTAAATTTTTTAAAATGAAATCTATATTTTCAGGCATTGCAGTTAGCCTTGTAACATTAGTGTCCTGTGCACAAAAATCGCCAGCAACAAATAAGTTAAACTCAAGCAACAATAAAATGACAACAGAAACAGTACAAACAAATTCCGGAAACACCGAAACTGCCACATTTGCTAACGGATGCTTTTGGTGTACAGAAGCAGTATTTGAAGAACTAAATGGAGTTGTGAGTGCAACTTCCGGCTATACCGGAGGCCAGGTAAAAAATCCTACTTACAACGAAGTTACATCCGGGCAAACCGGGCATGCAGAAGCACTGCAAATTGTTTATGACCCGAAAAAAATAAGCTTTGACGAATTACTGGAAGTTTTTTGGGAAACGCATGATCCAACAACATTAAACAGGCAAGGCGCCGATGTGGGAACACAATACAGAAGCGGAATATTTTTTCACAATCAGGAACAAAAAGAAAAAGCAGAGAAGTATAAAACCGAATTGGATAAAAGCGGAGCATTTGACAAACCTATCGTAACAGAGATAACGGCTTATTCAAATTTTTACGCTGCTGAAGATTATCATCAGCAATATTATGAAAACAATGAAAATACAAATCCGTATTGCAGAGTTGTTATCCGCCCAAAGCTGGAAAAATTCAGAAAAGTATTTAAGGACAAATTAAAATCAGCTAACTAAAATTCAATTTACTTTTCAAACTTAGTGTACCTGAGTTCCAATAAATTCAACGCATTGGGCTTAAATCCAATTACGTCAGGTTGAGCTAACCGAACCACTTTATCATACCAAAGTGGCACAACCGGTGCATCGTTCATCATTATCTGATCGGCTTGCTGGTATAACTTATAGCGGATAGAATCATTATCTTCTGTAATTGCTTTTTCAAAAGCGGCATCAAAGGCTGCACTGTTGTATCTTGTATAATTAGGCGGTGCAGGATTCTTAGAATAAAAAACAGAAAGATAATTTTCTGCATCGGGGTAATCAGCTATCCAGCTACCTCTGAAGAATGCAGCTGTAGAACTGGAAGTCATGGTAAGTAGTAACGATTTTTGCACTACTTCTACCTCCACAGGAATTCCTGACTCTCCCAATTGCTTTGCAATAAAATTTGCCATATCTGCATAGATGGGAATTGTCAATAGTTTTATTGGCGGCAATCCTTTTCCATCGGGAAAACCTGCTTCGGCCAAAAGCCTTTTCGCTTTTGCAGGATCATAATGATAACCTTTTACCACAGCCGTATCAAATGAAGGCAAACCCATTGGAACAAAGCCAGATTCTGCTGGTGTGCCTAACGAGTTGCGGAGATATAAAACCATTTTTCGTCTGTCAAATCCATAGTTAATAGCCTGTCTTATCTTCTTCGAACGCATCGGAGAATTCCTGACCAGTTCATTCGTTGAATCAACCAATATTCCAAGGTATTCAATATTCAGGTAAGGGTTTGTTTGCAACACAATTTTACCTTCCCAATCTTTTCGCAAAGTGCCTTGTTTGGTTAGTATTTCATCTTTAAATGATGCTTCAATGTCATTAATAAAATCTAATTGCTTTTGCCGGAATAATAAAAACTCAGTTGCCTTACTATCATAAAACGAAATATTTACGCCATCCAGATATGGCAAACGAACTCCTGCACTATCTTTTTCAAAATAGCTTGGGTTCTTTTTCATGATCAATGCCTGCCCTTCCTCCCATGTAATAAAACGAAAAGGACCTGTGCCTACAGGATGACGGCGAAAATTAATACCATATTTTTCTACTGCTTCTTTAGCAACTATAGAACAATATTGCATCGAGATAATTCCAAGAATAGGTAAATATGGCCTTAATAATTTTAGCTGAAAAGTTGTATCATCAATGGCTTTAAAAGGTTGTACAGAATCAACCTTTCGATTAAATATCCAGGAACCGGGGCTGGCAGTTTCTTTATCGATTATCCGTGAAAGGCTGTATTCAACATCATGAGCCGTTAATTTTCTTCCTTTACTTTCCGGAAATGCAACATCATCATGAAAGAAGACATCATCTCTCAGGTGAAAAGTGAAAATGGTACGATCAGCAGAAATATCCCAGCTCTTTGCCAATGAAGGAATGATATGAAGGCTATCATCAATTTCAACCAACGTATTGTAAAATTGGTGTGCAGCCCACATCGTGGACTGGCTTTTGGCAAATGCAGGATCGAGTGAGGAAATGCCATTGAATTCGTTATAATGAAAAATATTTCCTTCACTTTTTTCTTTATTGTAACAGCCAATTAATTGCACTGTTACAATACCAATGAATACTATTTTTATGAAATGAGCCATAAAATTATTGAGGTAAATTTTACCAACCACCGATAAAAATTTTATGGCGTATAACATGTGGCAAAATATTAAAAAAAATAAACACTTGAAATTAGTTTTTAACGTTCATCTTAGCTATCAAACCCTAAATTTACAGTAACAAAAATTATCACGGTGAAATACATTATTCAATTAACATACGTTTCCCTTTTACTGATTTTTTCCATTAGTGCCTGTGCCCAGCCACTGCATCAAAAAGGAAAATTCACAAAGCAAGATACACTACGGGGAAGTATAACGCCGGAAAGAGCCTGGTGGAATGTTGTTTCTTATAATATTTATGTAACCCCTGATTATAAAACAAAAACAATTTCCGGTTGGAACCAGATCAGCTTTGACGTCTCTGATGACGGAGCCAACAAAAAAATGCAAATTGACCTGCAAATGCCGATGATGATTGACAGTATTGTTTTCAATCAGCAAAAACTCAGCGCTTATAAAAGAAACGGCAATGTTTATATCATTGACTTTGGCAAATACAAATTTGGTTCTTCAGAAACCTCTTTTCAAAATCAGGCAAAAGCATTTTCCTACAGTATTAAAATTTATTTTTCTGGTAAAGTAAGGGAAGCAACTAACCCGCCATGGGATGGTGGATGGATCTGGGCAAAAGATGCGAAAGGTCGTCCGTGGATGACAGTAGCCTGCCAGGGGTTAGGTGCCAGTGTATGGTATCCCTGTAAAGATCATCAGAGTGATGAACCAGACTTGGGTGCCCTAATACAAATAAAAGTGCCTGATACGTTAGTGGCTGTTGCCAATGGCAGGTTATATGCAAAAGACGACCAACAAGATGGCACAATGCTTTATACCTGGCAGGTAAAAAATCCTATCAATAATTATAATATTGTTCCTTATATAGGTAAGTATGTACACTGGTCAGACACTTTTATAGGTGAAACAGAAAAAAATCTTTCTCTGGACTATTGGGTACTTGACTACAATCTGGAAAAATCTAAAAAACAATTTGACCAGAATGTAAAACCGATGCTGAAAGCTTTCGAATACTGGTTTGGTCCTTATCCTTTTTATGAAGATGGATTTAAACTGGTTGAATCACCCCATCTTGGCATGGAGCACCAAAGTGCAGTGGCCTATGGCAATCATTACCAGAATGGTTATCTCGGTAAGGATTTGTCCGGCAGTGGCTGGGGACTTAAATGGGATTATATTATCATACATGAAAGCGGCCATGAATGGTTTGCCAATAACATAACGACAAATGATATTGCCGATATGTGGGTGCATGAAGGCTTTACCATGTACTCCGAAGTTTTATTTACAGAATTCCATTACGGCAAACAGGCTGGTGATGAATATTTGCAGGGCATCCGGAAAAAGATCAGCAACGATAAACCTTTGATCGGCCCGTATGGTGTAAACCAGGAAGGCAGCAGCGATATGTATAATAAAGGAGCCAGTCTGTTGCATACTATACGACAGGTAATCAATGATGATTCTGTTTTCAGAAAAATATTGAGAGGATTGAACAGTGAATTTTACCACAAGACTGTTGACTCAAAAGATGTAGAGACCTATTTCTCAAAAATATCGGGAAATAATTTGAGCAAAGTCTTTGACCAATACTTAAGAACAACTAAAATACCACAGCTGGAGTACAAAATAACGAATGACAATATTTCGTATCGTTGGGCCAATTGCGTTAATGGATTTGCAATGCCAGTAAAACTGGAGGGAGTTGATGTATGGTTGAAACCCACTACAGAATGGAAATCTATTGCTATGACTGCCGACCTGATGAACAAATCAATTGCTGCAGATAAAAACTTTTACATCACTACCAGGAAAGTTGAATAACAGAAATTGACAATTCACTTTTTCTCATTCACTATCTTTACCGCATGAGCAGTATTCGCAGGCAAAGCATTATTTCCTCTGTCGTAATTTATATTGGCTTTGCTGTTGGCTTATTAAATACTTATTTCTTTACCCGGGAAGGAACTTTTACCGAAGCTGAATACGGCCTTACTACAATTTTTATTGCCATTGCCACTCTGATGGCATCGTTTGCAACACTGGCAATGCCCTCTTATATTTTTAAATTTCATCCTTACTACAATGACAATCTTCCTCCGGAAAAAAATGATATGGTTTCATGGGCATTGATCGTAAGCCTGATTGGTTTTGTATTGGTAATGATAGCCGGTTGGGGGATGAAGAATCTTGTCATCCAGAAATTTGGCACTAATGCACCTAAGCTGGTGAACTATTATTATTGGATATTCCCAATGGGATTTGGCCTTACCATTTATGCTGTGCTGGAAGCTTATACATGGAGTTTGCATAAATCTGTGCTGGCAAACTTCTTTAAAGAAGTACAGTGGCGTTTATTTACAACTATTCTTATCGTATTATATGTAACTAATGCAATTAAAGATTTTGATTTGTTTATTAAACTCTTTGCATTCACTTATCCGGGCATAGCCGTAAGCTTGTTTATTTATCTAGTCGCAACGAAACGAATTCATTTTACACTTAAACCAAGTAAGGTAAGCCGCAGATTTTTAAAAAAAATTGTAACGCTTTGTTCATTTGTTTATGGCGGCACTTTGATCTTTACACTATCACAGGTATTTGATACAATCGTTATTGCTTCCGTATTAGAAGACGGTTCTGCTAAAGCAGGTATTTATGCCTTAGCAACAATCATGACCAGTATTATACAAGCCCCACAGCGGGGAATTATTTCTGCTTCTATCTCCCATTTATCCAAAGCATGGAAGGACAAAAACATGGCGTTGCTTCAAAAAGTCTATCAGCGGTCTTCTATCAACCAATTGGTATTTGCCTGCGCCATTTTTTTATTGATATGGATGAATTTTGCTGATGGCATTTCAACCTTTGGCGTAAAAGCTTCCTACCTGGATGCTTCTTCAATTTTCTTTTTATTGGGTATTACGAAGATCATTGATATGGGAACAGGAGTGAATGCACAGATCATTGCCACTTCTACATTCTGGAGGTTTGAATTGCTTAGCGGTGTAGTTCTATTAAGTGTAATGCTGCCCCTGACTTATTTTCTTACTAAAGAGCATGGGCTTATTGGCCCTGCTATTGCAACAGTAATATCAATAACCATTTATAATATTATCCGGATTATTTTCTTGTGGAGAAAGTTTAAACTGTTTCCATTCACTATTCAATCTCTTTATACACTACTGTTAGCAGCCACCTGTTATTGCATTTGTTATTTTGCATTCAGAAATATGCATGGGATTATGGGAATACTTGGCCGCAGCATTAGTTTCGTAATGCTCTATGCACTGGGAGTTGTGTACTTGAAACTTTCACCGGATATAATACCGGTTGTGCAAACCATTAAAAAAAGAATGGGAATTAAAAATTAATGAGTGCCTTCTTCTGTAATCTCTTCTTTTTTCTCAATTCTGCCGCCACCAATGAATCGCTTCAGGTAGTAAGACTCAAAGAGGTCATTCACCATCACACCTTTTGAAACAGAAGCATGAATGAATTTATTATGACCAAGATAAATGCCGACATGCGAAACTCCTCTTCCATTGGTATTGAAGAATACAAGGTCCCCTTCCTGCAGATCAGTTGTAGATAATTTGGTACTTACTCTGTATTGGTCTCTTGAAACTCTTGGTATGGCCATACCATATAAGGCAGCATAAACGCCTACAGTAAACCCTGAACAATCCACACCGCTGGTAGTATTGCCACCTGTGCGATAACGTACACCATACCATTCATCAACTGCTTCGAGCAATGATTTACTTGGTAATGATTCCACTTCAGTATCCATCAACACGGCATATTTTAATTGAACTTCTGATGCACTTTCCACTTCTGCTGCTACACTGGAAAACATTCTCTCATATAACTTTATTTCATCCAGCTTATCAGGAACGGTAACAGCATCCATACTTTTCTTTCTGCTTACTATTGAAAGTTTAGAAGAAGGTTTTACTTCCTTCTTTGATTCTGTTTTATTATTTGTGTTATCAACCTCAGCCTGAGGAATCACTGAAATCTCTTCTATAAATTTAGCTTGAGAGGAGGTACTTTGAACACTGGCAAGCTGTTTGTTACTTGTAAAGTTCAGAGGCTTAAATGTAGAGCAACTGCTCAGAACAACAATGAATAATAATACTGGTAAAATCTGCTTAACCATTACGTCTTTCGTTTTAGGATGATTTCATGGGGTTTTCCAATAGAACTGCCTTCAATTTCACCAGCCGAAGCAACGCAAAGACAAGCAGTTTTCCCTTCTCAGCGAAGGCGGGCAAAAATAAGGTTAATGCCCGAAAAAAAACCTTATTCCCTAAACGAATATTTGGGCATTAAATTGCCATGCCCATACTACACTGATAATCATACTTTTACATATATTCACAGCCAGTGAAAATTGAGACAAATCAAGTATTGATTTCATCCTTTTTTTTCTTATTATTGATCTTCAGCACCAAAACTCCATTGCACAATGCAAACCTTATTCTACCTAATCATCATGTACATTTTGACAACTGGTTGTCAGAGTTCCGGAACTACCCAACTCAGAAATAACGATTCACTGGTACATTACTCAATTCTTGTTGATACTACACCAGTTTTACCGACTACAAAACCTTATACAGCAATTGAATACGAAAAAAAAGAAACACTTACCGCTGCCGGAGGTACCAAATCGGTGATCTTTAATTCCAGTGGTTCAAAATTGTATGCAATGAACCTGGAAGGAATGAGTGTTTATGAATTTGACCAAGCTTCAAGAAAACTCAGCAAAGAATTCAAGTTTACACCAACTAGAGCAATGGGTTGGGATTATAATAAAAGCCGTCCAATTAATTCTTTTCAGGAAAAACCAGTAGAAGCCTGCTTTAGCCACCAGGATGAAATCCTGTGGATTTCCTTGCACAATGCTGATGGTATCGTTCCCATTTGGGTAAATGATTTCTCAATGAATAAAGGGAAGCAAGATGATGAACAAAAAACAAAACCGGTTACTGTTATTTATCCGGGAACAAATAAAAAAGACAGTTTCAGAGTCCCTTTGATTGAAACTGGTAAAACACCAAAAGTAATTGCAAAAACTGCCGACAGTAAATACTTATTGGTCAGTAACTGGCATTCCCGCAACACAAGTATTCTTGAAATGAATAAAGATGTGTATCCGTTTGGGAAAGTGATAAGCACAGTAACAGTTTCCGCCATACCAAGAGGTGTGGTAGTCGATGACAAAAACAATAAATCTTACATAGCCATTATGGGCGGTGCCAGTCTGCATGTTGTGGATAACAATACCTGGCAAACAGATACTGTATTAAACGTATGGTCGAGCCCAAGACATGTAGTGATGGATACCAGCGGACATATTTTTGTTTCGTACAACAGCCTCGGAACAATTGCCTGTCTTGATGCAGAAACCGGAAAATCATTGTTTACAGCAAAAACACATTCGCAGCCAAGAACAATTATTTTGTCAAAAAATCACAAGTTTCTTTTTGTAACCTGCTACAGCAGCGACTACGTGGATGTGTACAAAATCAATGAAGATAACTTTGAGAAAGTGTCATCTTTGCCCTGCGGCGGTCATCCTGTTGGTGTTGATGTTTTTGAAAATGATGAAAAACTGGAAGCTTGGGTTTGCAGTTACAGTAGTGGCACAATAAGTATTTACACCTTTAAGAAAAAGCCATAAGCTGATTTTTTTATTATAGATTAAATGATTTTGTGAGTTATGAAATTTTCTCATCTCCATGTACATACACAGTACTCACTTCTTGATGGAGCCGCTTCAATACAGAACCTTTATAAAAAGGCGATAAAAGACGGAATGCCGGCACTTGCTATCAGCGACCATGGCAATATGTTTGGTGTTTTTGATTTTGTGGCAGAAGCACATCGCCATAAAAATGAAGACGGCACCGTAAAAGTAAAACCGGTTGTTGGTTGCGAATTCTACGTCACCGAAACAAGACATCAGAAAACATTCACCAAAGAAGTAAAGGATAAACGTTACCACCAGATATTATTAGCAAAGAATGAAGTGGGTTATAAAAATCTCATCAAATTAACTTCTCTGGGATTTGTAGAAGGCATGTATGGCAAATATCCAAGAATAGATAAGGAACTTATTCTTAGACATCATGAAGGATTAATTGCGACTACCTGTTGCCTTGGTGCATCTGTTCCACAAGCTATTCTGAAAAAAGGAGAAGAAGATGGCGAAAACGAATTCAAATGGTGGCTGAATATTTTCCAGGAAGACTTTTATGTGGAACTGCAACGCCATGGCATGGCAGAACAGGATAAAGTAAATGAAGTACTGATAAAATTTGCCCGGAAGTATAAAGTAAAAATCATTGCCAGTAATGATTCGCATTATGTGGAACAGGATGACTTTAATGCCCATGACATTTTGTTATGTATCAATACCGGCGAAAAAATCAGCACTCCTGCCCTGCGGGATTTCAATGATGATGACATCAATGTAAAAGACAAACGATTTGCTTTTCCAAACGATCAGTTTTATTTCAAGACTACGGAAGAGATGAGCAAGGTCTTTCATGATCTTCCAGAATCATTAGATAATACCAATGAGATTGTAGATAAGATTGAAGTGCTGAATCTTACAAGAGATATTCTACTCCCAAATTTTCCGGTAGAAAAAAGATTCCAGATTCATACCAAAGAAGAAACGATTGGTAAGTATAAAGTTTCTGCAGAATCGCAGAACCAGTGGGAATATTTAAAACATATTACTTACGAAGGCGCAGCCAAACGATACACTGAACTTACTGACGAAATAAAAGAAAGGCTGGAGTTTGAACTCTTCACTATTAAAATGATGGGCTTTGCCGGTTATTTTTTAATCGTTGGTGATTTTATAGATGCAGGAAGGAAAAAAGATGTTTTTATCGGGCCAGGTCGTGGTTCAGCAGCAGGAAGCGTAGTTGCTTATTGTATCGGTATCACCAATATTGATCCGATAAAATACAATTTACTTTTCGAAAGATTTTTGAATCCCGATCGCAAATCAATGCCGGATATAGATACAGACTTTGATGATGAAGGAAGACAGAAAGTAATTGACTATGTAGTAGAAAAATATGGCAAGAACCAGGTTGCACAAATTATTACCTACGGCACCATGGCTGCCAAATCAAGCATTGCCGATGTAGCAAGAGTAATGGATCTGCCAATAGCAGAAAGCAGGATGCTTACAAAATTAGTTCCTGACCGTCCGGGTACAGAGTTAAGAAGAGTGTTGCATGCCCCAATGAAAATAAAAGATGCCCGCCCGCCTGCCCGATCTGATCATTCAGGCGGGGATGCCGAAGGCGGACCGGGAGAAAAATCTTTAGAAGAAAAAGATGGATATAGTAGTGATGATATGGAGAACGTAAAAAAGCTCCGTGATATTTATAAGGATACTGGTTCCGTGTTGAGTAAAATATTGCATGAAGCAGAAAGACTGGAAGGTTCTGTCCGTAATACAGGTATTCATGCAGCAGGTATTATCATTGCTCCAAAAGATTTGATGGAATTGATACCAATTGCCACATCTAAAGAATCAAATTTATGGCTTACGCAGATTGAAGGAAATGATATTGAAAATGCCGGTGTTATAAAGATGGACTTTCTGGGTTTGAAAACACTCACCATCATTAAAAATGCATTAGCACTCATCAAAGAAATTCATGGAGTAACGATTGATATAGATGCCATTCCGCTTGATGATGAAAAAACGTTTGAACTCTATCAACATGCAGCTACCGTTGGCACTTTTCAGTTTGAAAGTGCAGGTATGCAAAAATATTTACGGGAATTAAAACCAGATAAGTTCGGCGATCTTATTGCGATGAACGCCTTGTATCGTCCGGGACCTATGGCCTACATTCCCAATTACATTGACCGTAAAAATGGAAGGGAAGCTATTCAATATGACTTGCCCGAGATGCAAGAGTATTTAGAAGAAACCTATGGCATCACCGTGTACCAGGAGCAAGTGATGTTGCTGGCGCAAAAACTGGCAGGCTTTAGTAAAGGTGATGCGGATGTATTGCGAAAAGCAATGGGTAAGAAACAGATTGCTACGCTGAACAAAATGAAAAAACAGTTCATCGAAGGTGCAACAGAGAAATTATTACCTGTCGAAAAGCTAGAAAAGATATGGACCGACTGGGAAGCATTTGCACAATATGCTTTTAATAAATCTCACTCTACTTGTTATGCTTATGTAGCGTATCAGACCGCCTATTTAAAAGCCCACTACCCTGCCGAATATATGTCGGCTGTATTGAACAACGCTGGCAGCACAGATAAGATCACTTTCTTTATGGAAGAGTGTAAACGGATGGGATTAAAAGTACTCGGGCCAGACATCAACGAATCATTAAAAGGTTTTGCTGTAAACAGTAAAGGCGAAATTCGTTTTGGCCTTGGTGGATTAAAAGGTGTTGGCGAAGCAGCTGTAGAAAGTATAATTGAAGAAAGAAAAAAAGGCAGTGCCTACACAGACATCTTTGATTTTATAAAACGTATTAATCAACGAACCGTTAATAAAAAAACATTAGAAACCCTTGCTTATGCCGGAGCTTTTGATTGTTTTCCAGAGCACAGCAGAACACAATATTTTAATGTACCGGAAGGAGAAGTCATCAATGGCTTAGAAAAAATAATTAAGTACGGACAGGTTTACACCAATCAAAACACCAATACGGCTAACACTTTGTTTGGTGATCTGCCCATTACGATGGAAATACCGCCACCACGGATTCCTGAATGCGAACCATGGCCATTGGTAATACAATTGAATAAAGAAAAAGAAGTAACCGGAATATTCTTAAGTGGTCATCCATTAGATAATTACAAGTTCGAAATGCGGCATTACGGTGTCACTCCCATTGCAGACTTTATCGAATTCAAAGATTCCATCAGCATGCAATCCAATCCCGGCAGGCCTTTCCGTCTTGTTGGATTGGTGGTAGATGCACAGCACCGTGTTGCCAAGAGTGGAAACAAATACGGCAACTTTTTTATTGAGGATTATTCCGGCAAAACAGACTTCCCATTATTCACCGAAGATTATATGCGGCTAACACCCATACTGCAACTAGGCAGCACTGTGTTGATCAATGGTTTTTTAAAGCAACGCTACAACCAGGATACATTTGACCTAAAAGTACAATCTGTTTCGCTGGCAGAAACAATGAAACGGGTAATGACCAAGCAAGTAACTATCGAAGCTCACCCGCAGGATTTAAAGCCAGATACAGTAAAATTCATTGAACAAAATGTAAAAGCACATCCGGGCATGACCACATTGCGGTTTTCACTAGGTGTGCCAAAAGAAAAACTAAAGATCAGCCTCGTAACCATGAGCGGCGGATTTGAGATGAATGATGAAATGGT
>JBBSJN010000029.1:0-21403 GCA_038257235.1 Chitinophagales bacterium | reverse complement strand
TTTGAAAAATACCAGACAGATGGTGTAGATCATAATTTATATATCGGTCAGAGTATGGTCAACGATAAAACGTTTCACCCTCTCTATCTTAAAAATCTACGGCTTTGGCAATTGCTGGTGATGTGCGAAACGGAAAATAACATTCATCGCCTCAAATCTAATATGAAAACCAAACTGGAAATATGTTCGCTGATATTGGTGCATAGCAACCCAATGACGATCCATTTCCGAAAAGAAGAAAAACAATTTGGGGTAGAAGGTGCATATAATATCCGCTACGAGATCATTAAAAAAAGGATTGATAAAGCCATAGTAAAAGAAACCAATGAACGGCTTACTCTACCCGGCAAAATTGCCATTGTGTATTCGCATGATAAAGATGCACTGGAATACATGAATTACCTCAAGTACCTGCAAAGCATCAATTATATCGATTCTGAAATAGAAACGCTTACCTTAAAAGACATGCAGGGAGTTACCGGCCTGAAAGCATTGCGGGTAAATGTTGTTTATGAAAACAGTTTTAAAGGAAACAGTAAAGAAAGTAAAGCAGTTGAAGTACTGGAAAGGATGAATTAAAAAATTTATCAAAATAATTTTGCGCCATTGATTTCTACGATAAGGCTGAGATGTCCAACAGCAAGAGGTGATCTATTTTAATGATGTGAATCAAGGCCAATATAGCTAACAACAAAATGAGTTTAACCTAAGAATCTTGTAACTTATTTTAATTATTGCATAACATTTTTCTTTTAAAAGAGTTCAACTTTGTTAGAACTACTCTTTTTATAATTGTAACTATTTAGATTAAAATATTAATTCTAAAATAAACCAGCAGTTTTTTTGAAATAAAATCATATTCGTTAAATTATGGCACTCATTGTGCTATTAGTTATTCACAAAAAAATCGTTGCACATGAATAAATATATTTTCATCACCTGTTTAACTTTTACTTTATCTGTTTTTCTGACTAATTGTGCCAGAAATCCGGTTACCGGTAAGAAGCAGATTGTACTGATGTCAGAAAAGCAGGAGATCGCTATGGGAAATGAAGCGGATCCCCAGATCGTTGCTCAGTTTGGTTTGTATGAGGATTCCACCATGCAGAGATTTATCAAAGCAAAAGGAACGCAAATGGCAGCCATATCTCACCGTCCTAAATTGGATTATACGTTCAGGGTTTTGAATTCAAATGTGATCAATGCTTTTGCTGTGCCAGGTGGCTTCGTTTATTTTACCAGAGGTATCATGGCACATTTCAACAGCGAAGCAGATTTTGCTGGTGTATTAGGTCATGAGATCGGACACATTACTCATAGACATAGTGTAGAACAGCATCGAAACGTATTATTGGGACAATTGGGCATTATTGCCGGAATGATCATCGCACCAGATCTGGCCAGGTTTGCCGGAACAGCATCTTCCGGGCTGCAATTATTATTATTAAAATACAGCCGGGATGCAGAACGTGAAGCTGATGAACTGGGGGTTGAATACTCTTCAAAAATCGGGTACGATGCAAAAGAAATGGCTTTGTTTTTTAATACGCTGGAAAGGCAGTCTGCCGGAACTGAAGCGGCTCAATTGCCTGAATTCTTATCCTCCCATCCAAATCCAGGCGACAGAAATGCGACGGTAACAAAGCTGGCAGCAGAATGGCAGCAAAGGCTTAAACTGACAAACCCAGTGGTGAACCGGAACGCTTACCTGAGAAGTATAGATGGATTGATCTATGGCGAAGATCCTAAAGAAGGATATAAAGAAAATAATGTCTTTTATCATCCCGTATTAAAGTTTCAGTTTCCGATTCCTCCTGATTGGAATTATCAGAATACACCACAACAGGTTCAGATGGCTCCCAAAGATGGTAAAGCCGTCATGTTGCTTATGCTGGCGCAGGGAAATTCTCTGCAATCAGCCTATGATACGATCTTAAGTAAATATAAACTCAGGGCAGTGGAAACAAAAAGTATTACTGTAAACGGATTATCGGCTATTTACTTTATAGCTGACCAACAAGTGGAAAACCAACCTGTACTAAGAACAATGTCTTATATCATTCAATACAACGGATTAATTTATCATATGCTCGGTGTATCCACATTAACTGATTATTATAATTATGCTGACAGTTTCAGCAATACGATGCAGGGTTTTAAACCTCTTACTGATCCTAATAAGCTGAATAAAAAACCGGACAGGGTAAAAATAAAAACAGTGACTACTGCAATGACATTGTTACAATTTTTCCGTTATTATAATCTGCCCGAAGCCAGGCATGAAGAATTTGCTATATTAAATGGATTAAAGCTGACAGATAATCTTACTAACGGAACTTTAATAAAGATTGTTACTCAATAAAATAAAAAAGAAAATATTTTTATGACACTTGATAGCACAAACTCCTTACGCCGAGGGGGTGTTTTCTTCCACCCACCATTTAATCTTTAGGAGTAGGTATTCTTTAAAAAGTATTCAGCTAATAAACAAAGCTGGTACTTTTTTTAAAACAACTGCCGGGGCGGAAAATAATTACAGCTTATTCCAGTTTCTTTGCTTGGGAGGATTTATATGATTCTCTATTTCATTCTGAATATGCATGATGGCCATAGCTATGGATTTATCATCTCCTTCAAACTTAAAATTCATCTTTGTTATCTTCCATTGGTTGGTTTTTTTTATTAATATCTTTTCCATGTTCATTTCTTTCTTACCGGCAGTTATGGAAAATCTTATCACCTGTTCAGATACATACATACATTCCACATTCATTTTAAACTTCCGGGAGTCATTCCATCGTTTAATGATAACCTGAAAGGTTGAACCAACTGTTATCATAGCGGCAGCAAATTTTCGTAGTGTACTTCTTTTGTGGGATCTTCATTCCTGTCGAAATATTTATCAACCGGCCAGGCAATCATTAGGTCTGACGGGTATTGATAAGATGCAATTTCTTTAATCCGTTTCTCATCGAGGTCGCCAAAGAGCCATTCATATGCCAGCGATTCCGGCAATATGGTTGGCATTCTCGGATCAGGTTCTTCTAATGGACTTGTAAGTGACTTTTTGTTATGTATCTTTTGCATCAGCTCATTTGCTTTTGTGGTAACGATTGCAAATGTGTCGGCTGATTGCTGCCTTTCTACATTCTCCCATTCCCTTAATATACCGGCCATAAAAAAATACTCCGGTTTATCTTTTAAGGTGATACAATAAGGTATGGGTTCAGTTGCTTTTAGCAGTTGTCCTTTTTTGCCATACTTAGGTAAGTGGCGTCGTTCAAAAAAATAAGAGGAGATAACAAGGCATCTGCCATGCTCTGCTCCTTCTCTGTACATGGATAGTTTGCCTTTTTCATTTACAAACAGATTTTCACTTCTTGCATTTAACCAGGTTCTGTATTTCCGGGCTTCTTGTAACTGTTGCACATTGAAGATATGCTGTGGTATATATTCCCAATGCGCTTCTTTGATCTCAAAATCTTTTTTACCGGCGATGGGTTTTAGAATGGGCCAATCTTTATAATCGAAACCGCTTTGCACCGGACGGTTTAACCGCAGGTCCTTTATTTCTTTTTCTATTGTTAACAGCCGGATATACTCTGCCCGGCTTACTTTGTTTCCTTGCCAATAACACATGTTTAAATGTAAAGAGAAAAAATTTTATTAAACAAAAAGTTCACAGCATTACGCCAAGTCAGCCAATCACAATGGCCAGGCGGGAAGACTCTCAGCTGGGAAGAATTTCTTTGAACCCTTGCAGGAGCGGAAAGCTATCAGCTTTTTAAGGGAAATGTTTGTTCGATATATGTTCTTATGCGTAATAAAGTCAAATAAATATTGTGAACATATGTATCCGCTGTTTGTGTAAATTTCAGAAAACCCACAGATACTTTGTCTCTTGTATTAAAAATGATCCATTTATTAGTAGTGATACTTCGTTTATCCTCGGGAACAAATTGAATCCCTTTTTCATTTTCATCATCGGCATTTTGTGGTTTCAGTTCAAAAAGATTAAACCTGAAAGCGGATTTATTTGAATAGACTATAGCGATATCTCCATTCTTCATTATGTTCACAGTTGGCTGAACGCTGCCATCTTCACTATTGGTTAGCAAATGATTCACTGAATCCACCATCTGCTGCAGGTATCTCTCTTCGGAAGTGTTTTGAGCATGGCTCCAATGAAAAAAAAATAATAAAATAAAGGTAAGCGAGGTGTATTTCATATTTTAAAAATAAAGTATTCAGGTTATTAGATTTGCTAACAAATAGCTAAAATATAACTTGTTGTCGAATTAAAGTCTCCTTTCTAAATATAGTATAACCTCAGGGTTTTGTGCAAGTGTGGGATTAGCACATGAAAATTTACGAGGCGGGTGTTTTCTTCCACCCGCCACTTTTCCTTTAAGACTTTTGCATATTTATAAAAAATAGAGAAGGCTCTTAGCGGGGTGTGGTTGGTGAGAAGAAATTTATCTGCCAGTAGGCAGACACCAACCAACGTGGAATTCTTTTCATTCTAAAAAAAAGAAACTTGTTGCAATTATTGCAACTCACCAGATTCAGGTTGCATAATTCAATTATTGAAAGCCAGGGTTGATAGATAATTTTAAGTTATCAATCATTTTTAAATCAATTAACATGAATAAGATATTAAAAACCTTCCGTCTGAAATTGGTCCTTTGCTTCTTCTTCACCGCTTCATTCTTAACCGTTTTGGCACAGGAGCCCAAAACGGTTAGTAAACTTTACCTGCAAATGGGTGCTGGGGGAGGAACTTTTAACAGCACCGATGGTGGTTTTGCAGCAACTGCCATAATTAAGAACAACGCAAGTATAAGTTTATCTTACCATCATCTTGAAATGAAACCTAAAAATCAACCTTCAGATTATCAGGCTGAAACAGGATATATCCTGTTTATACCTTATACAAATCAAATCACTTCTAATATGGATTTTGTAAGCTTAAGTGTCGGCAAATTTTACAGGATCAGTAAAAAAATATGGGCTACAACTGAAGGCGGACTTTCTTATTCCCGGGGTGAAAAAGTAGAATACAAAAAAGCACAATCTGTAAGCAGTTCAATTATTATAGCAGGGTCAACAACGTCTAATTATACAACTACCAAAGAAAATAAATCAGCACTGGGCGTAATGCTGCAATCAGATATTAATTGGGCTTTTTGTTCCTTCATGGGTGTTGGAGCCGGGGTGTATGCCAATTTAAATTCTGTTCAGTCGCCAATAGCTTTTCAGGTAAAATTGCTGATAGGCAAAATGGGAAGAGAAAAACACACAAATAGCATATTAAAATAGTTCTGTTCATTTACCTACGCTGTGGGTAGTGGTTTCTTTAGCAGTTGCGGGTACTTTACACCATGATTGGCTCATCAACATGCTAAAAGGGTTCTTATAAATGTTATTTATTGGAACTATCTAATAATCGCCGGTGATAATTTATCTGCCCGAGGTGATACATTAAATGGCCGGATAAATGCAACAAGAAAAGCTCATAAGTAATCGGCTCACCAAACACCTGCATAGGATATTCTTTTTCTAATTTATCCAATGGTAATTTATCCAGGCTTTGTTGTACCATCTTTATCACTTCTTCAATATTTTTGATCAACAGTTCGCTGGGGATGTTTTGGGCAGCAAATTCTTCAGGCCTGTTTCGGATATATCCCGTCTCGCCTATTACTGCACCAATAAACGTATTCAGATTACCGAGCAGGTGCAAACAAAGATTGCCAGCCGAATTAGAAATGTTGTTTTCTGTTTTCCACAAGTTAGACTCGTCATTATATAAAGCAATTTCTTCTTTAAGTTTAGTCAGATCCCTTGTAAATAGCTGTTGAAGATTTTTGATCAACATAGAAATTTAATTTGATATTGAACTAAATTAGTAAATGAAAAGAATGAATGAATAAAATTTATTAAAAATTATTTATAGCAATTTATATGTTTGTGGTGGTTGTCTGCCTGTCGGCAGATAAACCTTTGCCGGTAGGCAAGTTTTCTTCCACCTATCACTTTGCCTTTAAGACTTTTATTCATTGAAGACATTTATTTGCAATAATAAAAAGTCCCAACCACGGTGTGCTACACTTTTGGAAACTCAAGGCTGAACGCCTGAGCGGATGTTTTGTCGCAAGCTAAATCATAGCCATTCAACTTCTTTTATTTTGGAACACTATGATCAACGACGTTTAGCATTGCTTTTCACTTCAAATAAACTTTCGTTTCTTTAATACTGGAACTTTGTACAAAATAAATCATCTGCTCAATTAAAAACAAGTAAATGAAACTCAGTACAGTACAAAAAATACTAAAATTCTTTACTTCAAAATCTTTATTTGAAAAAATGATGGCTGATTCAAAGCAATATCGATTCACCTGTTCCTGCGGAACGGAATCAAGCATTTGGGATATTGGCGGTATTCGCTATAAAGCTTATGGAACTCCAAAAACCGGTGTGAGATGTCCTCATTGTGGAAAAAGGTCAATGCAAAAAATCTATAAGATTAAATCATAATTAAAGAAGTTTTGCTCCTGAGCAAGGCTTAAAACATTTTTATTTTTTTTTGAAATACTACGGACAAAGGGCACTATTTTCTATGGGCAAGTGAACAAAGACAATCAACGGGAATAAAATATTTCTAATCACCTTTACGCCGTGGCGGGTGTTTTCTTCCACCCGCCAATTTACCTATAAAACTTTTGCATTTTTATAAAAATAGAGAATACTTCTACCGACGTATGGTTTGTATTTTCACCAGCCATTGTGATAAGTGATTTTAATCGAAGTTGTGAGAATCTTTAATTCTTTTGGTCGGTGAAATACACTTCGACAAGCTCAGTACACCTGACCACGACGTGTTACTTTTTTTTGGAACACCCGCAGACAGGCAGATTTATCTGCCGATAGGCAGGCATCAACCACGGCCTGTTGCTTTTCGGAATACATGCAGTGCGAAATCTAATTATACTGCTACTACCATTTTCCCGGTATTTTCTCCCTTAAATAAATCCAGTAATGCCTTTGGTAAATTTTCAAAGCCCTGTTCAATTGTTTCGGTAAATTTTAATTTATCCTCTTTGATCCATTGGGCCAACATTTTAATGCCCTCTGTAAACCTATCCTGGTAATTACTAATAATAAAACCCTTCATCAATACACTCCGGGTGAGTAACATCGGCTGTAACCTTGGTCCCATAGGTGTTTCGGTACTGTTGTATAAAGAAATCTGACCGCATAATGGTATCCTTGCATGAAAGTTAATATTCCTGATAACAGCATCCGAAATTTCACCTCCAACATTATCAAAATAAACATCCACTCCCTTTGGACAAGCCGCTGCAATAGCTTTTTTCATATCGGTTGTGGTTTTGTAGTTAATGGCCGCATCAAAACCAAATTCGTTGATCAGCAAATTTATTTTTTCATCAGATCCGGCAATACCCACTACATGGCATCCTTGTAATTTAGCGATCTGCCCTACCACAATGCCTACTGCACCGGCAGCCCCTGATACCACCACTGTTTCGCCGGCTTTTGGTTTGCCTATATCCATCAAACCAAAATAGGCCGTTAGTCCCGTCATGCCTAATATGCTCAGGTAATAACTGGCAGGTGCCACTTTGGTATCTATCTTTCTCATCTCTTTTTCAGTGGCAATAAAATCCATTCGCCAGGGAAAGCTGCCCACCACCACATCGCCGGGTTGATAATTATCCGATTTACTGGCCACTACTTTTCCGATCACACCACCGCTTACAGGTTTATCAATTTCAAAAGGCGGAACATAGGATTTCGCTTCATTCATTCGTCCACGCATATAAGGATCAACAGAATAATACATGCCTTTCAACAGGATTTCACCCTCCTTTATCTCCGGCAGATCCACATTTTCCATACGAAAGTTTTCATTCACCGGCAACCCGGTTGGCCTCGATGCTAATACAATTTGTTTTGTTGTCATTTCTTGAATTTTATATTATCATTTAATTATTAATCTACCTGCATCCGGTACAAACATTTATATAAACTACTACTCTTTTACTTACGTTGGAATGAACTTCTCGAGCAGACTTTACCAGCTATTCTCTTTTTATTAGTTAATAGCTGCACCACGTATGTTCATTTTATATCACCTCTGTAAATTATTTACTGAAATTAACTCAATAAATTATGGTAATTGTTACCAGATTCTAATAAGTAGTTACAAAATTGACAAGTATGAAGTAAATATCAGGGGTTTTTAACAATGGTTAGTGCTTGCCTATCGGCGGATAAATCGGCGTGTGCTTTTATTAGTATACCTCCGGAGGCGGAAAGACCATGGAGGTGCTGCTTTTTTTGGCACACTTGCAAGATGAAAAAAGTACAAGAGTTTTAGTCCATACCAAAACCCTTTTTTTTGCCCAAAAAAATTCAGGCAGGCAATTTGCTGTTAATTGATTTAATTGGTAGTGCTCTATGTATGCACTATCCATTAACTCACATATCCGAAAATTATGACAAATACAAAAACGCTGAAAAGCAAGCCTGCAAAAAAAGTACTTGTTGTGGATGATGATGGCGAAATGGGGCTGGTACTGGAAATGATCCTTTCCGGAAAAAATATCCAGCTGGACTATGTTGATAGCCTTTTGTCTGCCGAAGAATATCTTCAGGAGCAAGAACCGGCTGTAATTTTATTAGACAACCAGCTTCCGGATGGATGGGGGGTTGATTATATCAGCTACCTCCGCAAAAAACATCCTGCTATCAAGATCATCATGATTTCGGGACTCGGTTCTGCTCAGGATGTTGCTTTGGCAAATGGCGCTGAAATGTTTTTCGAAAAACCGTTTGCATTGGAAGAATTCGACAAGGCACTCAGTAGTTTATTACAATAGTTTAATTATCACTTTGTACATAAAATTTTCTACATCAATAAGAGAAGGAACAAGAGGTTAAAAGCCCAGGTAATAAATTTGGCAGATATACTCCTTTCTTTCTTAGGTTGTCTTTGTTGAAACTCTTTTTTAGATAATTCTACGGATTGCTGGTGGGTTTCTGCAATAGCTATCTTATGAGTAAGTTCCTTTTCTAATTTAGTTGTCTCCTTTTTTGTGGCGGTAAGTTGCTGAAGATTATCCTCCTTTTCACTCAGTTGTTTTGTTAATGAAAAAGAATCCTTTTTGTAAGCCGTATGCAAACGATTTTTTAAAGAAGCGGCTTGTTTTTTTATTTGGTTTTAACCTCACGTAGAGCAGCCTTTTTCTTACAGGTAGTCCCATTTCATTCAGCAAATCTTTCTAATCCATTCTTGCATCTTCTGATTCAATTTACTTTCTGCAAATGTTGAATAGAATTACCGAACGTACAAGTGCGACCAGACAGACGATGATAGTAGTACTACAGTTGGGCTCATAATAAAAACTTCGAATAAAGAATATGAAATATCGAATGATGAATTTTTCCCGCCCCATTCACCACTCACCATTCACCCTTCCCCCTCTCCCCATTCCACCTTACATTTGCAGCACTCCAATGGACAAAAAGAAAAGATTTACACTTATTCTGGTACTGGGAATGATTACGGCCATTGGCCCGTTTTCGATAGATATGTATCTGCCTGCTTTCGCCAATATTGCAGAGCATCTTGATACCACCGTGGCCCGGGTATCATTGTCGCTTTCCAGTTTTTTTATTGGTATCTCTTTCGGTCAGTTTGTATATGGCCCGCTGCTGGACAGGTTTGGCAGAAAAAAACCCTTGTATGTGGGTCTGTTTATTTACATGCTTACTTCGGCCGGTTGTGTGTTTGCACAAAGTGTGGATATGTTGATAGGGCTTCGCTTTTTGCAGGCACTGGGCAGTTGCGCCGGTATGGTGGCTTCGAGGGCCATGGTAAGAGATTTGTTTTCGGTAAAAGATAATGCCAAGGTGTTTTCTAAACTGATGCTGGTGATTGGTGTGTCGCCCATTATTGCTCCTACACTGGGTGGTTTTGTAACGGCGGCTTTTGGCTGGCAGTATGTTTTTGTAATTCTTACAATCATGTCCATTATTATTTTATTGGCGGTGTATTATGGTTTGCCCGAAACACAAAAGCCTGACCCTACCTATTCATTAAAACCGCCTGCTATTATTAAGAACTACCTGGCGGTGATAAAAGAACCGCAGTTTTATACCTATGCTTTTACGGGTGCGGTAGCAGCGGCGGGTTTGTATGCATACATCGCTGGTTCGCCTACGGTTTTTCTGGAGCTGTTTAAGGTTTCGGAAAAACAATACGGACTCATCTTTGCGCTGATAGCCGGAGGCCTCATCATTGCCACACAGGTAAATAGTTTTTTATTGAGAAAGTATAACAGTGAGCAGATCATTCCGGTGGCATTATTCATGCAGTGCCTGGCAGGTATTGGTTTGTTTGCATGGTCGCTGCTGGGCGACATCAGTTTGTTTGGTACTATAGCTTTATTGCTGCTGTACTTGAGTTGCCAGGGTTTTATTTTTCCTAATTCATCTGCCCTATCCATGGCGCCGTTTGCAAAGAATGCAGGCAGTGCTTCGGCACTGATGGGTGGAGTGCAAATGGCTATCGGTGCATTTAGTTCTGTGCTGGTAAGTTATTTCAGCAATGATACTGCATTGCCAATGACGGCGGTAATGGCCTGCAGTGCGGTGAGTAGTTTTTTGATTCTGCAAGTGGGCACCAAGATCATCCGGTATAAAGCTTCTAAGGCTTTGGTGGAAGAAGAATGTGTTGATATGATTGGGAACTCGTAAGAGATATAATTTTTTATGCGTCTACACCAGAGAGACCAGTTTAATTTCTGAATTAGAAATTGCCGGTTGAAGAATACTATATTACCTGGTTATGTTAATCAAAGCTGGCTTATCCACCGTTACTGCTGATCCTTTCGCCAGTAAAACGGAATGAGGTTCTTTGCCGGTAATAAACGGAACAAATTCTTTACCATAAAGATTTTCAATATCACAATCAATCAAATAATCTTTTACGGGAAAAGTTTCCCACCTGGGGTGATGCACTGCGTATTCGATTATTGAAGAGGCTGATAGCTGATTGTATCCAAAATAATGCTCGAAAATAAATTCTTCTTCGGAGCCGGGTTTGATTTCTGCTGACAATGGAGCAGCGGAAACCCTGATGACGTTCTGATATTGGTTCTTTTTTTGCCAGCAATACTCCACCTCCAGCGTTTTTTCTGTTCTGTTAATACGATGATTCATACGTGCCGTACTGTAATGCTCATTATAAAGGAGGTTGGCCATAAAAGTAACAACCAGCTTCGGAACAATTTCAGACACAAAACCCACACCCCTTTTCCATTGCTTTCCGTCCAATCGTTTTACATAATAGCGGAGATTAGCTTCTTCAAAATTGATATGCCATGGCCATCTTACACCCATCACTTTCGTATCCTTAAATAAGAACCCAACCACACTAATCAACGCCTTACCATCAAAAAAATCAATTTCAGTACCAGCGGGTATGTGCTTTGCTAAAACATTGGGATCAATTTCATAATTAAACATGACCAGGTATTCCCATTTGGCTGACAAAAAATTTCGTTTATTCATTCGCAGTATAATTTATAATTTATTACCCGGTTTTGCGTAAGCCAACCGAGTGAGAGGTATTGTTGTGTAATAACTGTCTGTTCCATTACTGCTAATTGTTTCTGCTTTGTGCAGATCAATAAAGCCATCCGGCAACAAGAGACCCTTTTGGAGGTATATAAATTCAATCTTTCCGATTACTAAAAAAGTATTATTCACTGTTATGGGCATTATTTCCTGCAGGGTTAATGCATATTTTACCACACTTTCCCCGACAAATGGAGCCTGAAAATTATTCAGGTATTGCTTTGTTAAGCCAACCGCTTCAAATTCTGAAATATCTTCCGGATATTTTGCACTTGTTTGATGCGCCTGTTCCAAAAAGGATGGTTGAATATGATTGATGGTATACCTACCGGTAGATTCTATATTCGCCAGCGTATGCGGGGCTGCACTGCGGGGCCGGTTGATGTAGCCAACCAAAGCAGGATCAGAACCTATATGTACAATGCTGCTGAAAATGCCAAGATTCGTTTGCCCATTCGCACTGCTGGTACCAATTAAACTAACGGGTTTAAAACCAGTAACACTATTAATAACATTGGCCCGGTAAAACCGTTCCCACCCGGCGATCTCTTCATTTGTATATGCTTCCATAAAATATAACTGATAAAGAATAAACAATTAATAAGAAGAATTGTTAATGAAGCTGATATAAAATTTCAGGTCTGGTTTATCTGCCTGTTATTGTTCATTATTATAAATCATTTTTTATGTTCCATAAATTCAAAGTATCTGAACTCCTGCTGATTATTCTTGTAATCATTTTGATTTTTGTTTCGGAGTATTACTATGTGGTATTAAAAGATCCAATGCGGGCCATCTTTATTGGTCTATGGCCACCTACTATTCTTGGATTAATCAACTTCTTTAACCTGAAAAGAAAATAACCCATGGAAAATCTGGATTTAATCATACTTACTATCATCGTATCGCTGTTATTCCTTGTGTTCATCATTGCCACTTACCAGGAAATGTCATCAGCAAAACTGACGAAGAAAGAATTTGGAAAAGAAAAAGGTCCCCGTGCACAAATGATTGAGTTTATCGGGAAAATATTTACAGATGAAAGTATGGAACCCACAGAAAAGCAAAAACTGATGGAACTGATGAAAAAAAGTTTGAAAGATCTTGAAAAGGATACTGACTAATTATTTTAAGTATGGAAACAAAATCTACAAAAAACTATGTAATCATTGGCGGCTCATCTGGCATTGGTAAAAGACTAGCAACAATGCTAAGTACAGACAACCGTGTGTTTGCTACTTATTATAAAAATCAGCTTACAGATAATGAGGATTCAAATCTGACCTATCATTTTTGTAATGTGCTGGATGATAAACCGGCGTTTGATTATCTTCCTGAAACTATTGATGGTATTGTGTATTGCCCGGGTTCTATCAACCTTAAGCCTTTTGCCCGTATCCCTATAAATGATTTTACAGACGATTATCAATTGAATGTTGCAGGGGCTATAAAAATTATTCAACTTCTTTTGCCAAAATTAAAAGCCGCCAGAAAGGCTTCACTCATTTTGTTTTCTACTGTAGCCGTACAACAAGGATTTACTTTTCATTCCATCGTTGCTTCTTCAAAAGGTGCCATAGAAGGTTTAACCAGAGCATTGGCCGCTGAATTTGCACCATCCATCCGGGTCAATTGTATAGCCCCATCTATTACTGACACCCCTTTAAGTTCATCCTTACTTAATAATGATGCAAAAAAAGAAGCGAATGCCAACCGGCATCCTTTAAAAAGAATTGGCAATACGGATGATATAGCGAACATGGCTGCCTTTTTACTTTCAGATAAATCATCATGGATTACCGGACAGATACTTGCGGTGGACGGAGGTATGTCATCAATAAAATAACCATTGATTAGAGGATTCGCCTGATTAAATTTCTTTATCGTCATCGATCTGGTTCATCTGATCAGCAGAACAAGGTGTTTTGCATTTAATAACACTTTATCATCCCCTATAACTGTTTAATTCTTTTCACATATCTAAAGATTAAGATTCAACAGAAACGATATTCACAAGTATTTTATGAACAATTTAAACCATTTGTTTTGTTTAACGTTATTAACCATATATTAAACAAAATAAAATTTAAAAAAACATTAAAATTATGAAAAAGCAAATTCAATCCGCATTAATGGTTGCTGCATTGTTCCTGACAATTTCTGCAACTGCACAAAAAAAAGATATTGTAGATATTGCCATCGGATCTGATGCCCACACAACGTTAGTAGCTGCTGTGAAAGCCGCCGATCTGGTATCCACTTTAAAAACAGAGGGCCCATTTACTGTATTCGCACCAGTAAATGATGCATTTGCAAAACTACCTGCTGGCACAGTTGATTTTTTATTAAAGCCCGAAAACAAATCTACACTTGCTAAAATCCTTACCTACCATGTGGTGGCTGGTAACCTGGATGCAAATGCAGTTATAGCAGCAATTAAAAAAGGAAATGGAACTGCTACCTTAACTACAGTAAGTGGGGGTAAATTAACCGCTACAATTGATAATGGAAAAGTAAAACTTACTGACGAAAAAGGTGGTTCGGCTTTTGTAACTGTCACTGATCTGAAAGGCAGCAATGGTGTTATACATGTCATTGACAGTGTAGTGCTTCCTGAATAAATTATTTTTCTATAAAAGAGGCTGTCCCAAAAGTCGTCATTGCGAACAAAGTGAATTCCTCCCGGATGACCGGTTCGGACGGGCAATCTTAGAATACATGAGATTGTTGTTCAACAGATTACTTCAGTTCCCGATTAATATCGGGACAGGCTGTTCCTCCCTCGTAATGACGATTGACGACTTTTGGGACAGCCTCTTTGGTATTCAACTGATGATTTTATTTGAAGACATTTCCAAAAAAAAGCATGCTATTGATTGTTCAATTTACATGAGTCAATACCGTATTATTAAATAAATTAAAAGTATAGCATGCTGCAAAGGTTACTGTCATAAAATTAATAAGTATGCAATTTCCTGTTTCTTATAAAGATATTTTACAAAGAATGGCTGACATCAATCCGGTTGAGTATAGCCATACAAGAAATTATACAAAAGGAAATATTACTTACCTGTCACCCTATATATCCCGTGGAGTTATTTCTACCTGGCAGGTGCTGGATAGCATACTTGCAAAAGGCTATAAGCATAGTGCAATAAAAAAACTGGTACAACAACTTGCCTGGAGAGAATATTTTCAAAGAGCCTGGCAATATCTTCAGGATGATCTGTTTGATGATATACTTCATCGCTATAACGGAGTGCAAGACAATAAGATTCCCGCAGCGATAGCCGCTGCCAACACCGGTATCCATTCGATAGATAAGGCCATCATCGATTTTTACCACACAGGCTACATGCACAACCATCTAAGGCTATATATAGCAAGTATTACCTGTAATATTGCCCGATCCGACTGGCAACTGCCATCACAATGGATGTACTATCACTTACTGGATGGCGACCTTGCCAGTAACAACTGCAGCTGGCAATGGGTAACCGGCCATTTCTCATCCCGTCAGTACTTCTGCAATCAGGAAAATATCAACAAATACACCGGCAGTAACCAGGTTAATACATATCTTGATAAAAGTTATGAAGAGTTGCCCGGGATGAAAATTCCTGAAATCCTGCAACCCGTTAATACAATTAATTTACAAACTATTTTACCCGAAAAAAATAATCCGGCATTTGATCATACCCTTCCACTTATCATCTTTACTTCCTATAATCTTGATCCCTTATGGAAGCAAGACATAAAGGCCAATCGTATTTTACTATTGGAACCCTCTCATTTTAAACAATACCCTGTAAGTGAAAAAGTACTGAATTTTATTCTGGAGCTTTCGGAAAATATAAAGGGTATACAGGTATTTGCCGGTGAAGTAAACGAGATCCCGGGATTAAACCGATTTCCGGCAGTTTACACCAAAGAACACCCCTTAACAAAACATATTCCGGGTAATAAAGATGAAAGGGATTGGCTGTTCCCCGAAGTAAAGGGATTTTATAATTCATTTTTCTTGTACTGGAGGCAATGTGAAAAAAGTTTACAATCAAAAGAACAAATGATGCCGCTTGCTTTACGTTATGCTTCTTAATAAATGTATGCTTCAATTCACCTGGTTTTCGTCAACCTGTTAATCATTCCATTAAAAATAAAATAATGAAACGGCCAGCTACCGTACCAGTATAACCGGCCCCATACACCTTTGGGTCGAAAAGTGGCTGTTTGCCTGAGTTCAAATGTGTCTTGTACCGGAGTAATCTGAAATTCCAGCCATGCTTCTCCCGGCAATTTCATTTCAGCATATAATAAAAGACGCATGGCCTTTTTATCAGACACCAGCACTCTCCAGAAATCCAATGCATCGCCTGCATCAATTGTATTAATGTTAGTACGGCCGCGACGTAAACCCACACCACCAACCAACTTATCCATGAAACCACGGATGCGCCATAAAAAATTTCCATAGTACCAACCGGTTTTTCCACCGATACTCCAGATCTTATCCATAACAGGTGAAGCATCACTATTGATCAATCGTTTTTTTTCATCTTTAAAACAACCGAATTCCGGCACCTGTATATATTCCATCAGCCGTTGCGGGGTGCGGCTGCTACTAAACGCATCTTTCCAACTCGACAGCACCAGGTTCTGTTCTATTTTTTCAAAAGCGAGTTGCACGGCCTGTTTATAACTGAGTAATTCAATTTTCAATTCTTCTGCCAATGTATTGGGACGGCAGATCACATCCACCTTCATACTGTTTACCAGGTTAATGGCCAGCGGGTACGAAGTAGATGTAACAAAATATAACCAGTAAGAAGATAAACGGGGCGTCATGAAAGGTAAAGTATAGATATACCGTTTCAAACCCCTTATGGTTGCATACTGCAACAGCATTTGTTTATAGGTAAGCACCTCCTCCGCTCCTATATCAAAATTTTTATTAAAAGTATTTTCTTTCAACAACACACCGGTTAAAAACTGCACCACATTCCGGACAGCAACAGGCTGACATTTTGTATTCAGCCATTTTGGGGTAACCATAACTGGTAGTTTCTCTACCAAATCACGGATGATCTCAAAAGAAGCACTCCCCGAACCAACAATGATACCAGCCCGCAACACGGTAAGTGCAGGCTTTCCATTTTCCAGTATTTTTTCCACCTGTAGCCTGCTGTTTAAATGCTTGCTTAATGTATCGGCATTAACGATGCCACTCATATATATTATCTGTCTCGCATTCGTTTCATTTATCAACTTAATAAAATTGCGGGCACAGGCAGCTTCAGTCTCATCAAAGTCTGATGTATTGTTGCTCATGGAGTGGATCAGGTAATAAGCAACATCAATTTCATCCGGCAATTGTATAGCAGATGCCGGCTTTACAAAATCTATTTCTATCGTATGCAATTGTTCCCCGCTATGTGAAGCTATAAACCGGCTTTTATTACGAACACAGCAATACAGGGTATGACCCTGTTCGAGCAGAACAGGAATCAGTCTTTCGCCGATATATCCATTGGCACCTGTAAGCAATATGTTCATAAGTATATTTTAATAACAACATTACAAAAAACGTTTTGTTGCCACGGAATCTTTTTAAAGATAGGCAGATAAAAATATGGGAAGCAAACAATGCCATTTGAATAAATCTTAAACGTCCGCCATATTATCAAAACCGGTTCGCTGTTACAGCTACCGGTTTTTTGTATTACTTATTTCAACGGCAAAAACCGGCAAAGCCTTATCCTATTTTATTCTATTTTTAGCAGGCTAAAAAAAAATGTATGGGAAATAAATATTTATCACCAGCAACCCTTGTTTTCTCTCTGCTGTTATTGGGCGCCTGCTCTTCCACAAAACCAACGGTAACCCCGCCAGTAACATCGGAAACACCGAAGGCCCTCCGGGAATTCAGGGCGGCATGGATTGCCACGGTAGCAAATATCAACTGGCCAAGTAAACCCGGCCTTCCGGTTGACAAACAAAAAGAGGAGGCCATTGACTTATTGGATTTTTTACAAAAAAATAATTTTAATGCCGCCATTCTGCAGGTTCGGCCGCAAGCAGATGCCTTGTATAAAAGCGACCTGGAACCCTGGTCCTATTTCCTCACGGGTAAGCAGGGTGCAGCACCGGTACCTTTTTATGATCCCTTACAGTTCTGGATATACGAAGCACATGAACGAGGCATAGAATTGCATGTATGGCTGAACCCCTACCGGGCCCATCATAAAGACGGAAAAGAAATAACCGAACAATCTATTGTAAAAAAAAGGCCTGAACTCGCCTTGTTTTTAAAAGAAGGATACTGGTGGCTCGACCCGGCGCAACAAGGCACACAAGATCATTCCACTGCTGTGGCAATGGACCTGGTAAACAGGTATGATATTGACGGCGTTCATTTTGATGATTATTTTTATCCCTACCCTTCTTATAATGGCGGTGCCGATTTTCCTGACACAGCAAGCTGGAGAATGTATCAGCAAACTGGCGGCCAACTTTCCAGAGGTGATTGGCGAAGAAATGCGGTAAATGTTTTTATTGAACAACTATATAAAAAAATTAAAGCAGCAAAGCCAACGGTGAAATTCGGGGTCAGTCCATTTGGTATCTGGCGGCCCGGCTATCCCGCATCCATAGCCGGTTTTGATCAGTATGACCAGTTATATGCCGATGCAAAACTGTGGCTCAACAAAGGATGGATCGATTATTTTACCCCGCAATTGTATTGGCCCATCAGCAGGATCAACCAGAGTTTTCCGGTATTACTTGGTTGGTGGGCTGGCGAAAATACAATGAACCGGCACCTGTGGCCGGGTATCAGTGTGGGCAGAGATACAACAGCCGCCAACATGACGGAAACCATTAACCAGTTAATGATAACCAGAGGCATGTTACCAAATGATGCCGGGCTGGTACACTGGAGTATTTCTTCTCTTACTAAAAATCCGAAAACAACCAAAGCACTGATTGAAGGTCCTTACCGGCAACAGGCATTGGTACCTGCCAGCCCGTGGTTAGATAATAAACCACCTGCACCACCCGAGGTAAAGGTTACCTCCAAAGGAGATGCAGTAACAATAAACTGGCAGCACCCCAATGAAAAAGATGTATCCCGTTGGGTGGTATATTACACGTATGGTGGCACATGGAGTTATACTATTGTAAACAGCCATCAAAGATCCTTTACTATACAACCGCCAAAAGAAGGAATAACCCCGCAGATTGTATTTACAAAAGTTGCGGTAACTGCGGTGGACAGAAGTGGCAATGAAAGTGAGATCAAAGAGATGGAAGTGCGGTATTAAAAAAATATTACTCCACTCTTAAGATCACTTTCCCTTTGTGCTTTCCCACACCAAAAATGCTGAATAGCTTTTGGCACTTCGCTTCATTGATAAGGACCGTCTATCACCGGTTTTATTTTTACACTATGGTTGTCGCCTGCAGTGTTAGCCATTACCCGATCTTTTTCCTTTAGCAGGTTTCCTGTTAAAAAAATTTTGCTACGTTCATTTTAAAATTCTACTTTAACATTCCAATCCTGCATCTTCTGCAAACTTTATTCTACCCTTTTGAGGAATAATAATTCATTTTTTAAAAATTAAATCAAATGAAACAAGTAAAATTATTTACAACAATTTGTATTGCAGCAAGTATTATATTACTAAGCTCTTGCAATTCCGGTGATGACAAAAAAACCGATGAAAACAAAACCGACAGCACCATCAAAACAGAAATGACAGTTGCTCCGTCTGGTCCAACATTAATTGGCCTTATCCGGCATAAAGTAGCTGATTATGATAAATGGAAACCGGGTTATGATGCTGGCGACTCACTAAGGTTAGCCAGTGGTGTTCACAATTATGTAATTGCAAGAGGTGTTGACGACCCCAATACAATACTTGTTGCCACCCAAATTGATGATGTAGATAAGGCCAAAGCATTTGCAGCAATGCCAGAATTAAAAGATGGTATGAAAAAAGCCGGAGTGGTTGGCCCACCTTTATTCGACTACCTTGAGTCTGTAATGAATGATACTACGGCTATACAAGAAACCGTGAGAGTAATGATAAGAATCAAAATAAAGGATTGGGATGCATGGAAAAAATCTTTCGATGATCACAAACAGGCAAGGATGGATGCCGGTCTTACAGACAGGGTAATATCCTACACCGTTGGCGATAATCATCATGTTTCTTTAGTTTTTGCGGTGGCAGATTTGGATAAAGCAAAAGCATTTATGAAATCAGATGACCTGAAAAATAAAATGAAAGAATCTGGTGTGGAAGGCGCACCCGATATTTTCTATTATCGCATTGTACAGAAATACTAAGCTTCAACTATCTGAAATTTATTAAAGCAGCAGTGTAATTACTGCTGCTTTAATTTTTTAAACTCAGCCCGGTTAATAACTTTACAATCCGATATCAAAGCTCCGGTTCCTGTCATTACGAACGGCTACTCATGAATAAATCTGTAGGCCGTATTTTCACCAACCATTGAGATAAGAGATTTTACGCCGTGGCGAGTGTCTGCCTGCCGTCTGGTAGGTTTACCTGCCGAAGGCAAACACCGACGGCGTGTTTTTTTGAAAAATACCTCCAAAAAGTTATCCGATTTTTAAGGAAAATGTCTGTTCAATATATGTTCTTATAAGTAATAAAGTCAAATAAATATTGTGAACATATGTATCCGCTGTTTGTGTAAATTTCAGAAAGCCCACAGATACTTTATCTTTTGTATTAAAATTGATCCACTTGTTGGTAGTGATACTTTTTTTGTCTTCGGGAACAAATTGAATTCCTTTTGCATTTTCAATTTCAACATTTTGTGGTCTAAGTTCAAAGAGATTAAACCGGAAAGCAGATTTATTCGAAAAAACTATAGCGATGTCTCCATTCTTCATAATAGACACAGTTGGTTGAACACTGCCATCATCACTATTGGTAAGTAAATAATTCACTGAATCCACCATTTGCTGCAAGAGTTTTTCTTCGGATGTATTTTGAGCATGGATCAATTGGGAAAAAACCAATAAAATAAATGTAAGTGAGGTGCGTATCATATTCTAAAATTTAAGGTTCTCCAGTTATAAGATTTGCCAACAAAGCGTATGCATTTGATTATTGTAGATTTAAATTTCCTCTTTACTGATGCATATCTACTCAATATTACATAACCACCGGGGTTCTTACACCGTGGCGGGTCCTTATACTTCTTGGTTGATGTTTGTATTTTACGCCGTGGTAATGACCATACCCGACAGTCCGCCTTTCACCAAAAGCTGGGGGTAGATAGAATAGCCGCCCGGCTGCACTATTTAAAAAGCCAATGGGTATAGCCACTTATGGCGCAACCCGGGGTGGAAATAGTAACCCCTGCCGCTCCCCAATTATCCGGCGCCATAGCCTCATTTCGTATTACAGGTAAAACCGCCATGCACACAGCCGACCTGTTATACACCCAACATAACATAATGACCGTAGGGGCCCTACACTCGGCCCGCAAGGCTGTGTACGGGGAACCCCTTTCATTTTTAATTCAATAGATGATTGTAAAAAAACTCGTTGCCGCTGTAAAAGTAATTGCAGGGAGTTGATTTTTTATGAGAACCATTTACTCACCGAAATTTTATAAGTAGGTGAGCTGTGGTTCCTTAAGCATCGTCTGTTGCGACAGCCTGCCCCGATTTTTTCGGGGCTCCGTTCGGGGTTCTGTACTACT
>JBBSJN010000028.1:0-21651 GCA_038257235.1 Chitinophagales bacterium | reverse complement strand
GGCTTTGTGTGCCTTGCAAATGTGCCTGACTTGGTGCGTCGGAGAATGGTGGATAAACTTTTTACTAATTTTTTTGGTATTCAATTTAGTTTTCTATATTTGTCAAATAATGACAAGTCTTAAAATTCCCAAATGATTAGCATGAAGTCAGAATTAGGACAATACCTCAGAGAGCTAAGAAAAGAAAGACAGGAAACACTTCATCAGGTGTCAAAAGGAACAGATATTGATTCTCCTATGCTCAGTAAAATTGAAAGAGGGGAAAGATTAGCTACAAGTGAACAGTTGAAACGGTTAGCAAAGTTTTACAAAGTGTCCGAAGCAAGTTTGAAAGTAAAGCACACTGCCGAAAAGATTTTGAAAGAGTATGGTGTAAACGAAAATACTTACGATGCTATTCAACTTGTCAATGAACAAATAGCACCTTATATCACAAAGTCAAAAGGGAAGAAATTGTGAAGCAGAAAATCAAAAACCTTATTGCATACTTCATTGGAAGTTTAAGTCCGTTGGAAAAGAAAATTCCTGTGCAGGACTTGAGCATCTTTTTTTCTGTCCTGATTGCAACTCTCACTTTAAGAAAGAAGCAAAGCAAAACTGGCAAAGTGAAAATCTCTTTTTCTGATTATCATTCTGAATTCAATACAGAAATTCAACTTGTCAAACAAAGATTTCCCGAACTGATTAAAATTTTTCTTTCAACCGAATCTCAACTCAAAACTGAACTACTTTCTTCTGTCTTTGAAAAACTGAAAGTAGCTTTTGAAAAAACAGATGATGATGTTGACGATATTATTTCTTGGTCTTACCAATTTTTGAAAAAGGATGTAGAAAAATTGGCTTTCGAGAGAATCGGAAAAGACAATGCAAAAATTGAAGATTCAGATTTGCTTTTCACCACTCAGTTTTTTACTGATAAATACATGGTGAAATATTTAGTGAATGAATCTTTGTCGGGCTTTGACAAAATCAATATTCAAAAAGTAGTTGTCATTGATTCCGCTTCTGGTGGTGGTAATTTCTTGAACTATTCTTTTGAACGCCTCTACAAACTTTACAAAAAGTCAAATCCAAATTGGTCAAACCAAATGATTGTTGATACAATTTTGAATAGTTCAATTGTGGGTTACGATTTGGATTCAAACCTTTCTAAAATTGCTTCGCTGTCTTTGTTTGTGAAAGCTTGCGGTTATGCAGTTCCAAACAAATCAACTCCGATTAAAATTTTTGGTGGAGTTGCAAGTGATAAATTGGGTTTTTTGAATCCTAATGTTGCATCAAACACAATTAGCAGAACAACTTTCAAAGCTCAATTAGAGAAACTCAGTAAAGAGAAAAAAATAAAAGTGTTTGTTACAAATCCTCCATTCATGGGCAAACGAGATATGGATACTTCACTGAAAAATTATTTGCTTGAAAACTATCCTGAAAGTAAAGGAGATTTGTGTGTTTCATTCATTCAACGAACTATTCAGGTGATGAATGACAAAGATGTTTTAGGAGTTGTTTCTCAAAACAACTGGATGTATTTGTCCTCACTCAAATATTTCAGAAAAATATTTTTAGCAAAGCAAACATTGAAAGAATGCATTGATTTAGGCAGCAATGCTTTTGAAGATATTAACGGAGAGAAAACAAATGTTGCATTGTGTGTTATCGGAAACTCTCAAATAAAAACTTCAAGGTTCTATAATTTGAAATTCAAAAATTTTTCTGAGAAAAAAAGTTTGGTAACACAAAAAAACATTTCTGATGAACTGACTTTTGAGTTAAACCAAAATCAGTTTTTGAAAAACAGTCACCTTGAATTCAATTACCAATTAGAACATCGTTTTGAAAATATACAAGGGCTTCAACTTTACTCTGAGTTTGCAAAGCCGATGCAGGGAACTTCAACAGGAAACAATGCTGATTTTGTGAAATTTGCTTGGGAAGTAAATGGAAGCCCCGACTGGAAATTGGTTAGCAAAGGCGGTGGTTTCAGCAAGTGGGCTGGCTTGAATTATTACAAAGTTCATTGGGGAGAAAATGCTGAAATCATAAAGGCAAATAAAGGAAGTGCATTAAGGAACATTGATAAAATTCCTTCAACGCAACTTGTTTACAGTGATACTGGAACATTGGGTTTAAATGTGAGAGTGCTGAAAGAGAATCAAGTTTTCATAGCATCAGGTCCAGGGATTCAAGTTTTGAAAGGAGATAAATATGCTCACCTTGCTTTTCTGAACTCGAAGATTGCAACTTTTCTTTTGAAACTTATCAATCCTAAATTTACAATAAGTGCAGGTTACATTTCTAAAATTCCAGTTGCACAAAATATTTTGGATTCCAAATTCATTGCAGAGAAAAGTAAAGAATGCCTTGAATTGAAAGAGAAATATTTGCAAAAGAAATTGCCAAACTTTGAATTTCAACACTTCAATTATTCAGCAATTAAAAATCTTGATTCGTTTCTTGAAAAGTTAATTATTGAAGATATTGAAAGCGATTATCAAAGACTTTTCTTAGAATCAAAAATTGAACTTGAAATCAGGAGGCAATATAATTTCAATTCAAAAGAATTGAACGAAGTGAAAAGTGTTGTTGGTGAATCGCCATTCTTCAACAAGAAAAAATATTTGAAAGTCAATTCAGAACAATTGGATTTCCTTTTGTCTGCAAATATTGATTTGAATTGCTTGTCAACAAGCAGGGCTATCAATGGTTATTCGGTTGGTAGCGAAAGTGTGTTTGAAGATTTGTCTTACAAACTGGATGTAAATCCAAAACCACTTTTTGATTTTATCAACAGGAATGTTTCTGATTTTAAAACCACAAAGGCAAAATATTTCAACGACTTATTGCACAAAATTATTTTGAATGAGTTGGGGGTAAAGCAAATTTCAATTTACAAGTTTGAGGTTTTTAATTTGTCAAAGTTGATTGAAGCAATAAGGTCAAAATATATTTTCCTGAATGAGCAAATCAATTTGACTGAACAAATTATTTCAATCCTTCAAGTTCACCATAAGAGTAGTTTCTTCAACAAACCTTTGGTTTCATATTTCAAGGAATCTTTAACAGTCGGACAAGCTCACAATGGATAAGGCGTTAGAGATATACAGCTACATTCTGAAAGAACATCTTTCAAAGTGTTTTGCAAATCAGCAAAACATTAACCCTATTGAACTCAATAAAGAAAGGTTCAAAGTGAGAGCGGTTTTTACCGCTTCAATTATTTTCTTGAAGAATAATTCCAAAAGAGAAGATTGCAAAATTGTTTCTGCAACTAATCACTGGTTGAAAAATTCATTCGCTTATGAAAATTTATTTTCATCAATTATTGATAATGCAAATGAAGGGTTAATAAAATTGGTTGATGACAACCTTTGCAATTTGATAGGGGTTGAATCAATTGATGTTCCTACGCTTTATGAAACGCTGTTGGGTATTGAAACTGGAAACGAAAGTAACGGAACGGAAATTTCAACTGCTAAAAATTATAGAAACAAGTTAGGCAGCTATTACACACCTGCAAATTTCGCAAAGTTTGTTACTGGAAAAACTATTGATACTTTTTTTGAATTGAATTTCCGAAATGTTGACAAAGAATTTCTAAAAGAAATTGCTTCAATAAGTTTTGCTGATTTCTCTTGCGGTGGCGGCAATTTTATAATTGCAGTCATTGACTACTTTGAAAACCTCTTTACGAGATGGAACATTGAGGAAGAAAGCAAATTGGAATTGCTGAAAGCAATTGCTTTAAATATTACTGCCTTTGATGTGGATTGCTTGGCTTTGGAAGTTGCAAAACTGAATTTGCTTTTACGAATTAATCAACCGTTTCTTTACAATAGTTTGAGTGAGAAGTTTATTCATGCAAACTTTTTATTGCAGACTAATTTTGCAATTGATGAATCAAAAAAGGTTGAAATTTTTTCAAGCGGATTTATTTACCATGAGCAACTTAGTTTGAGCAAAGACAAACTGAAAAACTACGATGTTGTGTTGGGTAATCCTCCTTGGGAGAAAATTAGGTTTGAGGAAAAAAAATTTTATGCTCTGTATGGAAGCTCAATTTCCGAAAATCATTTCAAGTCAAGCCGAACCAATGAGATTACGGAAACAGAATTGAACAACGTTCAATTGGCTGAATATTCAAAGCAGTTTAAACTTGAAATTGAAAAAGCCAAATCAGACTTAAAAAAGAATTCCTTTTTCACTTTGTCAAACAATGGTGAATTGAACACTTATGCTTTGTTTACTGATGCTGCCGTAAAGTTGAAAACCAAAAGAGGCGTTGTTGGTTTGGTTTTAAAAAGTGCAATAGTAACAAGTCAGGTAAACCAAAAACTTTTCAAATATCTGACAAAGGAAAACTTTGTTGTTGCGATTTATGATTTTATCAATCGTAAAAAGATTTTCAATATTGATAGCAGAGAAAGGTTTTGCTTTTTGCTGTTGGGTAATTCTAAGAGTGAAAAATTTCATGTTTCAATGAACCTCAATGAAGTTTCGGAAATTGAAATAACAAAATCGGAAATTGAATTGTCTTATGATAGTTTGAAGTTGTTGAATCCGTTTACGGGAATGCTTCCAAATTTCTCAAACAAAAAGGAAGCGGATTTTCTTTTAAGAGTTTCTTATGACTTTCCATTTTTCAAAAATATTTATGAGAATGTCAGATTTGGAAGAATCGTTCACCTTACAAGTCATGCAGAGTTTATCATAAAGAAAAAATTAGAAGATACTATTCCGATTTATGAGGGTAAATTCTTCAATCAGTTTGACGGAAAGTTTTCAGGATTCAATGGAGTAGAAGATGAATTGAGATACGGCAACAAATCTTCTTCTATGAATATTGATGAAGCAAAAAAAACAATTGCAGATTATTTTCCCGAGTCAAGGTTTTTTATCAATGCCGAAAAGTGGCAGCAACTTTCCAAAAATCACAACGAGAAATTTATGTTGGCTTGGAGAAGTTTAACTTCTGCAACTAACACACGAACCTGCATTGCAACCATATTGCCTTTTATCCCTGCATCACAATCAGTTCAGTTTTTAACTACAAACCAAAATGACTTACTGTATTTGTCGGGGCTTTTCAATTCGGTGGTCTTCGATTTTATCTTGAAGAAAAAATTGAGTGGAATTGATTTAACTCAATCGGTAATTAATCAAATGCCAATTCCGAACATTGAGCAAACCACAAGCAAATTAATTTTTAATGGTGGCGAAGCCACCATTAAGTATCATATTTCATTGCTTGTGTTTTCTCTTTTAAGAAATGATGTTCGTTTGAATTCTCTGTTTGAGAATTTGGGATTTCAAAATGAAAATAGATGCGAAAGTAAATTTGATACTGTGAGAAAAATTGATTTGCTTTTTATGGCTCTCTACAAGTTGACTGATTCAGAAGTTGAAATGGTGCTCAATGAATTCAGCAAGCAATATTCAAAAACAGATTTAGTTTGGTTTAAAATTGAATTGCAAAAGTTACTCAGCAATTATTCCGTAAGCTCTTCCGTTGCCACTGCCACCTTTAGCCCAGTCGGCTGAGTTTTCAATTAGTCTTGGCATATCATCTTGTTCTAAAATTTCAAGTCGAAAATTGGTATCGTCAATTTTTGTAAACAAGAGAATCTTGTTTTGAAAGCCACCGTTTTCTCCAAGACTTGGCTTTGAGAAAATCGTAATTTTCTCTCCGTCTTCTGTTGCACCATTTAAACGAATTCTCCAATTGCTATTTCCTTCGGCATAGAAGACACGATTTGAAATGTAGGTCTTACCGCCAAAGATTACATCAATATCTTTTGTTGCGTTTGTATCCTCAGGGTCTAAACCAAAGTAGCTTACACTACCGAATTTATTTACACCGTCTAACTTGCCTTTTTTTGAGAGGTCAAGAATATTTCTTGAACCACCTGTCATTAGTCCAGTTTCAATCCACATTGAACCTGCTGAAAGTTCTGTTGTTTCATCAACAACATTTACTTCGTTAGTTTCTTCTTCTGCAATAAGCTCTTTCTTAACTATGGTCTTTCTGTAACCTTTTGGTGGTCGTTTCGCTTTAACCTTACCAAATAGTTCAAGAAGTCTTGTATTTACTTTTGTTTCCTTTTGACCAAACTCTTTGTTTATTTTATTGCTTTTGGCTCTGCTTGCTGCTTCTGGTAAAACAACATTGCTTTCAATAAGAATTTCTAAAACCTCCTTTGTAAGCAATTGACAGCTTGGGTGCTCTTGGTTTATTATTGCGTTAAAGTGGTCGTATATGTCTGCTAAAAACTCACTACCGTTTTCATCATCACTTTCAAAGTCAACGCAAACAGAAGCCTCGATATTTTGAAACAAACCGCTTTCTGTCAGGTTTGATGAGCCGATTATTGCTCTTATTGTTTCATCACCTTCAAAAGCGTAAATCTTTGGATGATAGATGATATTGTTTGGAGAGTAAACAACATAGGATTCAATTCCGTGTTCAAGTAATTTCTCTAATGCTTCCTTTGAGGTAGCATTTAAGTTTACGCCCAAATACAATTTGATTTCTCCCCCTGCTTCTTTGAAAGCAAGCATTTCATCAATGATATTTTTGAGCCCACCTGTGCTGACAAAAGCAACGAAGGCATTGAACGAACTGTAGTTTTCGCTTTCTAACGAATCAATAATAAAGTTTCCTGCTGTTATATCACTTTCAGGGTCTAAACCTTGTCCTATAAATTTAATGTTCATATTCATGTGATAAGGTCAATTAAGACAATTTAAAGATATTTTGCCTCAATATTATTTAATAGTAGGAGGTTTATTTGTATTGAAATAAATTAAGAAACAAAAATACGCAAAGTCAGTCGAATGAAACTGTTTGCTTATGGTTCAAGGTTAAGCCGATTAGGACAATGTCTGTTGGGTGGTGGGTGGGCTTGGGGCGTTGGCATTTTTAGCTCTTTGCAAGGTTGGCTTTGTGTCTGGGCTTGTGTGCCTTGCAATGTGCTAAAAATAGCGTGGGGTCGGGTCGGTAAAGTCATGGATGCTTAAATTTAGTAGGATGTCGTTTAGGGTGACGTACAACTACTGCATTTCCGCATAAACATAGTACTTTTTTATTTTTGCGAAATAACTACCAATTAAAATTTTAGTGAATGGCTATCCTCCGCTCATCCGGAAAATTCTTTTAAAAAGGCGGCAGCGCTCTACTGCCTAAGCTCAAATAAAATTCTGTAGCAGCTAAATAATTGAGACGTCGCAAGTGTCGATCACTATCGGGAAGTTTGCTACGGCGTCTTACGGCGCTAACCTGCCTGCCGGCCAGGCAGACGGCAAAGGCGGAGTAGATGTGACCGGTATCGGTCAACAAACAATAACCAAAATCCCCATCAATAGTTTTAATGCTGGGCTTTTTAAGAGGAGCTTTTGGCTATTGTTCTTATTGTGTTATGCGCATACTTTAATTTAGTCTCTGATAATCTTTATTATGTCATCAATTTCCGATTCATCAGGTATGTTTTGATTTGTGGCATAATAATGTTCAAATACAAAATATCCTATTTCATTACACTTGTTTATTCCGGTTTCTATTAAAACGCCTAAAGCAACATCTAATGGAACTAAAATTGTAAACCCAATACAAGTATCCGAAAAATTGATTGTTTCCAAGATCGAATTTAAGTGCTTGCAAACAAGTTGGAATTCGTCTTTTACAATATCCATTTGTTTCTTTGTAAATGGTTGACCGGTTGCAGGAAGTACAAAGAAGTAATATCTTAGTCTATCCGACAGTCCGCCAAGTCCGGTTGTAATAAACCCTGAGCTTTCATCAAGTAGAGAACTTTCAAGGAACATTTTACATTCCTGCAAAGACAAAAGTGTCCATTGTTTTAGTTCCTTGTCAGGATCGTTATTATATTTTTCAATCAGTCTAAATGCTTCAATAGTTCCCAAATGTGCTAATAGTACTAATGCTCTTTTCTTTTTTTCTATCGCCTCATTTTGGTTAAATAGGATATTTCCAAGTGCTAGGGTTTCTTTTTCAGTTAATTCTCCTCTACCAAAAGTGCCGGAATGGTTGAGGTATTCTTTTTGTGTTTGCATATCTATCCCTTCAATCATGATACTGTACTTGTCGGGAAGACCTTCTAAAAAATTCTGTATGTCTGAAAGTTCGTCATTCATGTAGAGTCGTTTTTTAGCATGCGCACAATATTGCATTGCGGCATAAACATAATACTTTTTTGTTTTCGTTATATAGTTATTAATTAATATTTTAGTCGAAGGCGAACCTTGTCTCATCCTAAGCGGCGCATGTGTCTATCACTATAGGGAAGTTTGCGACGGCGTCCTACGAATTAGGCGCTAATAGCTATGAGCTTAGATTTGTTTAAGGGCAGCATGCTATTCATGATCTGAAAAAAAGATTAAACTTTTCCTGTACAGGAACTAATCTTGAATAGCAATGTGTTCATGAAGTTGTAGGGAGGAAAACTAATTTTTTATTGTAATCATAATATAAACTGTTAGAAATTAGTTATTATCAGGAAGGGACAATGATATTTTTTGAACCACATAGAAACATAGGTGAGTGATTATGATTTTTACCTATGTTCCTTTGTGGTAGTGGGCTAAAGCGGTAGTGTACCAAAAAGCGGGGTGGATCTTCGTTTAAATAAACACAACATCCCTGGTCTTTTGCCTTTATAAAGCCTTCATCTGTTGCTGCATAACTGACTCTAGCATATAAATGCGGGCGGTTTTAATCAGGTTGTCTTTCAGGTCATAAACTACACAGAGTGGCACATCCATATTGTTGTGAGTGGGTTTTACGCCGTTTACCTCTCCAATGTGTTTTCCTTTAAATCTTGCTTCCAGCACAGCATGGTCTTCTGTTATTATAGTATTGATGATTTCCGCCTTTGCATCAAAGGCAATATGATACATAAAATGCAGCATGTCACCTATGGCCTGCTTGCCCACCGTTTTTTCACCCGTGTTCATGTTAATAAAAACTGCATCTTCCGTAATAAATTTTACATCGTGGCTGTTAAAATATGCTTCAACGTTTTCACGGGTTTTGGAATTTAGTTTTTTTTCTGCAATTGCCTCTGACATGATTGTATATTTTAAAATGTGACAAAAATACTTTTAACTGTAAGCCAGGGCCAGCAGCCTTTTTTTGAGGAGTGGTGTGTAAAACCGGCAGTCCGCTAAAATAATAAAATGTCTTGATAATTACAAGAATTAAGATGGTAGATGTTTTAATCATCAAATACTGATTACAAGGACGAAAAAAAGGATTGCCTTCATCATCTGCCACAATTCTACCCTGAACGAATAGAAGCGAAGCTGTTGAATGTTGAATTTCATAATTCATCCCGGTTTCGCCGGTGTCTAGAATTACTTAAAATTTAATGAGGCGAAAAAACCGCCTGGACGTCACTGGCACTGATGAATTTCAGTCTGGTTTGGTTTTAATTTTTAAGAAAGCTTTGTTTAGTGCTTTTTTGAGTGTTTGGGTTATGGGTCTCATTAAATGTTTAATAGTCAGTCGATCTTTGGCAATTTAGGCATTTATTTTAGGACGAGTAAACGGGGTGGGTTTAAATATTGTCCCGTTGATGTGCCACAAGCACTATCTATTTGTAGAAAATATTATCAGATACAAAATTTTGCCACATAGTGGCTGCCCTTACTGGTGGCGTACCTACGGCACGCCACACTATTTTCAAAAAACGCAATTGCTACAAAGTGATAGCCCCGATGGGGTAAATATAGTTGCGACAAATTGGAATGCACCCAGCCCTATTAAACCAATATTCTAAAACTTCCCGTTTTTTGTAAAAGTCACCGTACAGCGGCAGCAAAAAAGATCAGGGCAATAGCATGCAAGGCTACTACAGAAAGCTACCTGCTCAATATTCCCCACTCCTCGCCTTTTGCAGGAGTTTCCCTTAATTTTACGGTTGGCAGATTGTTTGCACTTACCTCTATATTTTAATGGCTATGACGCAACTGAATTTTGATACACACTTCCAGGACCTGTTTGACCACAGCAGCGACCTTATCCATTTCCTGGATATAGATGGAAATATCATTACCGTTAATCCATCCTGGCTCAATACGCTTGGCTATACGCTTGACGAAGTGCGTGGCCACAGTATATACGAGTTTATGATGCCCGCTTTTCGGGAGCAGTACCGGCAGTACCGTACAGAAGTTGTTCGGATGCGGCGTACTGATGATATAAGCTACAGCATGCAAACAAGAACTGGCGCTGAGGTAATGCTGGAAGGCCAGATAGGTTGTGTATACCAGGAGGAAGCGCCCCTGTATACCCGTGGGGTGTTCCGCAACAATACCCAGAAACAGGAAGCAGCAATTGCCATAGCCAGGAATGAACGCTGGCTGGCCACCATCATCAGCGGTGCACCTTCGGCCGTTGTTATCATCAACGAGCTGCAAACCGTACTGGAATGGAACCCCAAAGCCGAAGCCATCTTTGGCTTCCCGGCTGCTGCAGTTATCGGCAGGCCACTGGCCGATGTCATCATTCCGGAAAATTACCGGGAAGCGCATGCCCGTGGTATGGCTCATTTCCTGGCCACCGGCGAAGGACCCGTGCTTAACAAAACCATAGAGATAACTGCGCTGCACCAAAAGGGGCATACCTTCCCAATAAACCTCAGTATTTCCAATGTAAAAACAGCAACCGGGTGGATATTTATTGCCTTTATAGCTGATATCAGCAGCTACAAGCAACTGCAGGAAGAAGTCATCAGGCGGGAGGCACAACTGCTGCAGTCTACGTTGATGAACGAAAAGCAAGACGAGTTTCTGAGTATGGCAAGCCATGAATTGAAGACGCCGCTCACCAGTTTGAAAGCCTACTTACAACTAATGGAAAATGTAGCTGCGGAAAACGGGAAGCTTAGCCCGGCCATATTGCTGCCTAAGGCCCTGGCAGCCGCTGCCAAGCTGGAAAAACTGATTGCGGACCTGCTGGATGTATCTAAAATAAAGGCCGACCGCATGGAGTATAACCCGGTGGCTTTTGACGTTGGCAATCTGCTGCAGGAATGCATAGAAGATATACAGCAAACTACGGTAAGCCACCGGCTGCACATTGTAGAAACCCTGCAGCAACCTTGCTTGGCAGACCGGTTACGTGTAGAGCAGGTCATTGTAAACCTGCTCACCAATGCCATTAAGTATTCGCCGGGTGCGGCCGAGGTGCAGGCAGGCATCAGGCTACAGAAAAACGAGGTACTTGTTTATGTAAGGGATTTTGGCATCGGCATTGCCCAGGAGAACCTGCAAAACCTCTTCCAACTTTTTTACCGGGCAGAAAATGCTACCGCAAGGTTTCAGGGGCTGGGCATAGGCCTGTTCCTGAGTAAGGAGATCGTAGAACGGCAGCATGGCAGGATATGGGCCGAGAGCAGCGAAGAAAAAGGCTCCTGTTTTTATTTTACCCTTCCGCTACCCGCAGCGGGCCACGCAGGTCTGGCAATTGGCCGTGGGGTGGAAGGCAAAACTGTCCGGTGATGAGCGTAACTATGCATCTGATCTTACTCGTCATAAATTTCATCATGGCTCGTTGAGCCCCATTTCTTTGGATGGGTTAGAAATTATAGGGAAAATCTATTGTAGGACAAGAGAAGGAAAAGGGGTTTCGGTGGGTGAAAACAGGTAAACAAAATCCTGGAAATTACGCCGGCGCAGTAGCTGCCACCCTGAACTTAATAATGGCAGTAATCAGCTTTTCCGGCAATGGCTCATTAAGCGGAAACTGCACAGAACCTTTTCCCTGTTTATATACCGATAATGCCTCGCTGAATTTTTCGTGGCCTGTTGGAGTTGCATAAAAACCGATATGCTTTGCATAGCCACCAAAGTACAATAAAGTTTTACCGTTCAACTTGTAAGCCGGCATTCCGTAGGCTATACTTTCCACCGCACCGGGTGCATACCTGCTAATCAATGTTCGCATGGCTTTCAGCTTTTCCTGCGCCGCCGGCGGAAATGCTGCAATGTAGGCATCAACAGCAGCGCTACTTTTTTTCATGTTGAATTTATTTTTAAAACATTCAAATTGTATTAAAACATGAGGCTTGAATGCTTGCTGGCATGTTTTATATTTTGATATGAGCTACCGTTATTTTCTGACATTGAATTTTTGCCCATTGTTAACTATCTAAGTTTCTCCTTTATTCCGAATCCTTTTTCCTTTGATGATGCCCCTTGTGCAATATTCACAGGTACAGGGCTTTCTGTTGTGGCTGTCGGGCATGTAACGCCATCCAATAGTCTGCGGTAAATGTCTGGTTTTTTTAATTTCGCCAGGGTCTATTTTTCTATCAATGATTAATTCGTACCCAAGCGGATCATCTATTGTCATAATCTCTTTAATAGCATCACCTAAAGAAATGCGTTTATGATTTTTACCATACCTACCTGCGTACACCAATTGCGAAGAGTCAACCCGAAAATAAATCCCAACAAGTGTTTTAGCGCCAGAAGATTTTAACTCCCGAAGCCACTGATGGCTGACGTAAAAATTTTGCAGTACTGGCATACAATAAATACCACGCTGGTATTTCCCTATTTTTATTCCGCCAGAAGTAATTTTCTTCGAGTCTTTTTCGTCAGCTAAATGAACAAGTATCGGCATAAAACTGTTGAAGGTTATTTGAGTAAAACAGACTAGCTATTTGCATTTTGGAATCAATACAAATCCTTCTGCCGAATGTAGCATAAAAGTTCAACAACAGCGCAACTATTGCGTCTCAAACTTTCTTTCATAAGTTAAGTTGTGCCAACTCTATACCGTTTGCTCTACTTTTAAAGCCAAAAAGAAAACTGTTTTTGGCACCGTATCTACTGGCTACCGTTTCTTTTCTGTAATGTAAAATTGTCTTCTTCTTGCTTTCAGCCGATATTAATCAAACTTCGTAGAACTGAATTAAAAAGCCATAGATGTAAGAACGGTAGCTCATTTTTGCCAGAGCTGACAGCTTTTTGGAGGCTTCCTCCCCTTCGCCTTCCCTGCACACATCCCACTCGTGTTTTTACCACAAAAACTCAAACGGAAATACTATCAGCTTTGCTATTTGCCAGAGGTGACAGCTTTTTGGAAGGCTGTCAGCTCTTTGGAAAGCTGTCAGCTCTCTTGCATAAATGAAATGCCTGGCAACAATCTCCCGTGCTTATAATTATTGAATTACATTATGGAGTTTGGCAAGCGTGTTAAGTTCAATAACATTACTGCAATGCATCTTTTCAAATATCCTTGCTTTAAATGTGCTCACCGTAGAAGATTTTAAATCAAGCTTGGCGCAAATATCACCTAAAGAATCTCCTCGTATCAAGTGATGAGCAATTTCAAATTCACGTGCAGATAAGTTATCAAAAGGATTAGCAGAATTCTTCTTATCATTTAAATCATTCAATAATTTTTCTTTTAGCACTTCACTTATATACTTTTTATTGGCTAATACTGTCGTAATAGCATTTTTTATATCCGGGGTGGGTGCGTCTTTTTTTACATATCCCATTGCTCCTGCCTGTAAGTACCGCTTTGCATATATCTCTTCTGAATTCATACTTAACATCAAAATCTTTGAGCGGGGCTTTAATGCCAGTATATTTCTTATCAAAACAAGAGAATCAGTATCAGGCATATTAATGTCAAGTATCAACAGGTCATATTCATTGTGCGTTACTTTTTCAATCACAGAACTACCGTCCTCAGCTTCATCAATGTTACAAAAGGGAAGGAGATTTTCTATAATCATCTTCATTCCGGTTCTTATTATAGAATGATCATCAATAAGTAAGAGATTAGGCATGTTATTGATTTTAATTATTTAAATTAAGTTTTCGCTATCCATTACTATTTTATCACCTTGGGCCCCCTTAAAAATTACTTTCATTTTACAGCCATTGCCAACTGATGATAAGATATGCACTTCCCCATTGTAAACTGCAGCACGATTTTTAATATTTTTCAATCCTATACCCGTACTCTTATCAAAAGTGTTAAAGCCTTTGCCATTGTCATTTATAACAAGTAGCAAATCCTCATTGTCGAAGGTTATATCTATTTCACCCTTTGTTGCTTCTGCATACTTTAAGATATTACTTAACTGCTCCTGTACTATTCTGTAAATGGTCTGTTTTAATCCTGCATTGGTTGTATCATCTACACTGGATGGACAGGCAAAATCAATAGCAATATCTTCTATGGCAGTTATATTTTTTACCAATTCGTCTATTGAACCACATAATTTAATTTCCTTATCGGCTGCCACCCCTACCAGGGCGTGAGAAAGTTGTCTTATCTCCTCCATTGCGGTAACAATATAGTCATGGCTTTTTAAAATGAATTCATTTTTATCCCCATCGCATGTAATGCTGTGATTTAAATACAATTTAGAAGCTGCCAAAAGCTGGTTCACATTATCATGCAGTTCTTCACCAATTTCAGCTCTCTCTTTTTCCTGTGCAGCAATCACCGCTTTTGTTAAGTTTTTATATCCAATAGCTTTTTGTTCCTCGTATTCTTTTTCTTTAATTAATTTTTCTGTTATGTCAATAGCAATTACCGATCTGTATTTTTTGGCATCGATGTTTATAAGGTTGCTGTATATCTCCACATCCATCACTTCCTTTGACTTTTTAATTTGTTTAAACAATCCTTTAAAAGCCCCGTCCACATGTGTTATTGCTTCCAAATTCTTTTTTAAGAAAGAAAAATCTTTTTCCGGCATTACATTTACGAGCGTCATATTGAAAAATTCTTCCTCAGTATATCCGTAGAGTTCAATGGCCGCCTTATTTACCTGTATAAAATTAAAGCTGGCGGGGTCAAACAGGTACATGGGTTGCGGGCTTAATTGAAACAGGTCGTTAAACCGCTTCTCAGATTCCCGGAGCTCATGTATTTTCTTTTTTCTTTGTATACAGTAACTGATGCTTTTATATAAATTCGATGAAGTCATGTCATCTTTCAGCAAATAGTCAGCAATCCCAAGGTCAATAGACTGGATACTAAAATCTAAATCGGAGTAGCCAGTAAGCATTATTACGGGGCAATCACCGGCAATATTTAAAACTTCATTTATAAGGTCTTTACCGCTTTTATCCGGTAATGTAAGGTCCAATAAAATAACATCAAATCCTGCACCCGAATCAGATAACATAAGGGTGGCTTCTTTAAAATTTTTGGCATGCACTATTGAGGGATGAAGGTATTCACTTAGATAATTTTGAACCAGTTCAAAATCTCCGGGATTATCTTCTATAATCAATATGCGCAAAGCGCTATTTGAATTCGTCATAGTGGATTAATTGTTTTTGAAGGTAGTTTTACAATGGAGAACCAGAAATTTTCGATGGTAGCTATCACATCAAGAAAGCCATGTATTTCAATAGGTTTTGTAATAAAACAGTTTACATGATTTTTGTAAGCCAGGTCTATATCAGCAGGTGATGACGATGTGGTAAGCATAATAACAGGAATGTGTTTTAAAGCTTCATTCTCTTTAATAAATTTTAATACCTGGTGCCCGTTTCTTTTTGGCAGGTTAATGTCAAGCAATAACATATCTGGTTGGGCTGCATTTGAATAACTACCTGCATTTGTAAGAAAATCCATTGCTTCCTTTCCATCTTTAACAACACTTAGATTTATATGCATTTTTGCATTTTCCAATGCTTCGGTGGTGAGTAATATATCTCCTTCATTATCCTCAACCAATAGTATATGTATCGGCTCCATAAATTTAGTTTAAATGTTTGGGTATGGTAAAATAAAAAGTGCTTCCAATATTTTCTTCTGATGCTATCCAAATGCTACCACCATTACCTTCTACAATTTTTTTGCAGGATGCCAGGCCAATACCCGTTCCTTCGTATGCTTCTTTCAAATGCAGGCGGTTGAATATTTCAAATACTTCATCAAATTTTTCGGACGGAATCCCGATGCCGTTATCCTGTACACTAAACAGCCAATCCTCTTTTTTGTCTACTACTTTTAACGTAATTACCGGAGCTGTCTCTCTCTTTTTAAATTTGATAGCATTGCCCACCAGGTTTTGAAACAGCCGGATGATATCTGTTTTGTTCACCTTTAACCGGGGCCATTCACCTTCTGTTGCAATTTTCGCTCCACTTTCTTTAATTGGTTTAAACAGATTTTGTTGTGCCTCATTTATCAGTATTTTGAGGTCTACAAGTTCTTTATGACTATTATTTGCGGCTGTGTGTGATAATTCCAACAGATCTGTTATCATAGTCTGCATTCTTTTACCTCCGTCAACAGCAAAGCCTATGTATGAATTTCCTTTTGCATCCAGTATTTCCGAATAATTTTTTTTGAGCAATACCATAAAACTGGTTACCATACGAAGAGGTTCTTTCAGGTCGTGTGAAACGACATACATCAATTGCTCAAGATTTACATTGGCAGCGGTAAGTTTTTTATTAAGCCCCGATATCTCTTCATTTTTTTTAAATAAGGCCCTTTGGGTATTCACCAATTCATTATTAAGCGCCGTCATTTTATTTAACAGACTTTCATCATTGCGAAAATGGTGTTCAGTATCCCCCGGTGATTCGTTACTCCTATTTTCTGCTTGCACTGTCATATTCACTTATATTTCTAATTTAAAAAAATCATATTGTTGGCTATGCTAACAGCCTCTTTTGCGCTGGTAGCACAGGCATCTGCGCCTACTTTTCTCCATAGGTCCTCTACCAGCGAAAACGGGTAGCCTCCAACCATTATCTTTACGCTATCAAGTGCTTCATTAGTCCTTATCTTCTTAATTAATGCCTGCACGTTATTGATATGAAATGGCATGGTTACAGAAATGGCCAATAACTGTGGATGTTGTTCGGATAATGTTTTTATGATATCAGCTTCGGGCATATTGGCACCCATATAATAAGTATCCCAACCATCCATTTCAAACAGGTCAGCCAACATCCGTATCCCTATTTCATGCAGATCGCCGGAAATACTGCACGCCATCATCTTTCGCTCTTTTTTTTCAGAAGTAAAAATGTACGGGTATAATGTTGACATAATGGATTGGGTGGCCGCAGTACAATAATGCTCCTGGGCAACAGTTATAATATTATTCTGCCATAGCAAGCCGATTTCTTGCTGGGTAACTTTAAAAATATTATCATAGATAGATGAAATGGGTTCGCCATTGGTTACCAAAGCCGTTACCAGGGCCTGTGCCTGAGATTTATTTCCTTTTAGTAAAAAATCGAGGTATTGTTTTGCACCATTCAATATAGGATTGCTATTATTTAAATAAGTCTCCATAGCCGGGCCATTTTCACTTAATCTTTCTTTGCTCTCCAGGATATAAAAACGGGCAGCCTCGTAAACTTCCCCGGGTAATAATTCTTTACAGGCAATATCAATATAGTCCAGGTTATTGTATAAGTCTTTAACCGGTATCTTTCTGCCTTCGAGCATTCTTTGGGCCCATACTATATATGCTGCAAATATTTCTTTACACTCTAACTGCATGGCTACTGATAAATAAGAAAGATGATAGCCGTTATCTTCACTGCATTTTTTTTTGCCCGCAATGCCATATTTTAACAACAGATTCGGGTTGTTTTTAAATTGCTGCTCAGTTATCAACTCAGCAAGGGACGCCTTGTTATCATCTAATATGGTGCTGAAATTCATCATGGCTGTTGTAATTAAGATGCTATATGGTTAAAAAAACGCAACTTAAAACTGTGTGGCACCAACTTTAAGCCTTTCGGAATTCCTGCATGAGCATCTTTTAAATGTTTTCTATGCCAGGTTTTAAAACTGACCTCGTCTACCCAGTTTGTAATCAACCATATTTGTGAAGGATTTTCTATGGGGCTTAAGACACTTAAACCAACAAACCCTTCATATTGCTCTACAAACCCGGGGCGATTTATAAAAGACTGCTTTACTTCGTTTTCCATTCCGTTCTGGATTTCGAAACTGCTGATAGCTGTAAACATTTTACTATTTTTTTATGGTGAAATAAAAAGTGCTACCTATACCCTCTTCTGACTCCAACCAGATTTCCCCGCCCATTTGTTCAATATTCTTTTTAGTTACTGCAAGCCCTATGCCGGTTCCCGGGTATTTTTCCTTGCCATGAAGCCGTTGAAAAATAATGAACACCTTTTCAAAATCTTCTTGTGGTATACCTATGCCGTTGTCGCTGATGCTAAATAGCCAATGCAGCTCTTTTTCTACTGTGCCAATTTTTATCAAAACCGCTCCTTCTGCGATGCTATATTTTAAACTATTGCTGATAAGGTTTTGAAAGACCTGGTTCAACGCTATTTTGTTGGCATGTATCACCGGGAGATTTTCTACCATTATTTTTGCCTGCTTTTTTTCTATTTGTGTGCTATAAAGAATAACAACCTCGTCTATTAGTTCGTTCAGGATTATATCTTCCCTACTTCCCTCCTGTATGCCTGTATGTGAAAAATCAAGCAGGTCAGTAATTATCTGCTGCATTCGTTTAGCGCCATCTACAGCATACCAAATGTATTGTTTGCCTTTGGCATCAATAATGTTCTCATATTTTTTTTCCAATTGGCTTAAAAATCCCGTCACCATTCTAAGTGGTTCCTGCAAATCATGTGATGCTGCATAGGAGAATTGTTCCAACTCTTTATTCTTTTTCTCCAGCATTTCCATTGCATTGGTGAGCAACTTTTGTTCGGCACTTAACCGCACAGCCAGATTCTTTTCACTATACAGTGTTGACTGCAACCCAATGAACAGTGTTGGGATTAGCACTGATAATAAGAAGCTTAGGAAAACCACGCTGGAGGAGGATGCTATCCAGGCGCCGGTTGAATTTTCCATATTATGCGGCCAAGGCAACATTTTATAATATACGGCAATTGCAACGAGCAAGCAAATGAGCGTGTTTGCAATAGCCGGCCACATGGCATATTTTGTTGGAAAAATAAGAATACTGAAAATACACGCTATGAGCAGGTATAATTGCCCGGAACCGGTTAAGCCTACTGAGTAGAGCATTATACAACTAAGCAGGTAGGCGCTCACTATAAAAATTATTTTGCGAATGTATATAGGAATACCTTTTGTAAAAGCTATAATTAAAATACTCATTATTACCGCTATATCTGCCTGCGCAATGATGTAGTGATGCGTATAAAAACTCCAGTACACACCGGGTATCAACGCTATAATACAGAATGGCAATAAATAGATAATGATACCCGCAAATAAATTGTTCCGCCAATAAGATAAACCCTTTGCAGCATTGGCGGGGCTTGCACAATTTAGCTTTATGCTGCTTATATAACTTCTCCTGATGTTCATTTTTTGGGTATTGTAAAATAAAAAGTGGTTCCTTTATCTTCTTCCGACGCTAACCAAATCTTTCCCCCAAGGTTTTCAATAATTTTTTTACAAACAGCCAGGCCTATTCCGGTGCCCGAATATTCATCTTTGTTATGCAGTCGTTGAAAGATTACAAATATTTTATTAAAATATTCTGCTTCTATACCTATGCCATTATCGCTTATAGCAAATTGCCAATGAGTTTCCCTTTCTTCTGCCGATATATTAATTACAGGCGATCTACCTTTTACATGATATTTAAGCGCATTGCTTACCAGGTTTTGAAAAACCTGCCGCAAATAAGTTTGATGTGTTACCAGCGATGGCAGGTTTTCAAACCTTACGATGGCGCTTGTCTCTTTTATTTGTTTTTGGCATAAAACCATAACTTCCTGCACTATTTCATTCAGGTCAATATTATTTTCGGTGCCTTCAATTCTTCCTATTCTCGAAAATTCAAGCAGGTCCAGTATTATCTGCCGCATTCGTTTGGCACCATCTACTGCAAAGTGGATATATTGCTTCCCTTTATCATCAATTACATCGCTGTATTTATTTTGTATCTGCCCTAAAAAACCGGTAACCATTCTCAACGGTTCCTGCAGATCATGTGATGCTACATAAGCAAACTCTTCAAGCTCTTTATTGGAAATCGCCAGATCGCTGGCATGCTTTTTTAGATTTGCATTTAATTCGCCTAATTGTGTTTCTGCTATTTTGCGGTCAGTTATATCTTTAAAAAAAACAGATAAGCCTGTGCCTGATGGGTAAGCACTTACTTCGAGCCAGCGATCTAATTCTTCACTAAATCTTTCATAATGCTGAATCCTTTTTTCTTCAACTGCTATATGATAATTGGTATAGGAAATAGAATTCTTAGCATTGGGGTATAATTCCCATAGATTTTTACCTATTGCTTCTCTGCGACTTTTTTTAAGAATGATTTCCGCTTGTTTATTCCAATAAGTTATCACCCAGTTTTTATCGAGGGCGTAGAACCCATCCCCAATACTTTCAAGAATAATATTCTTTTCTCTATAAGCATTTAAAATTTCCAATTCAGCTTTTTTCCTGGCATTAATATCCTGGAAGCTGCCATATAATCTTATGCACTTGCCGTTTATGAATTCTGCCTCTCCAATATCACGAACCCACAATTCTTTCCCTTTAGCGGTTACAATTTGTAATTCCAGGTCCCATGGTAATCCATCCTTTAACGCTTTATCTACAGCATAGGTAATAAATGATCTGCTTGCACCGGATTTATAATATGAAATTGCTGTTTGGAGATCGGGTGCCGGATCATCTTTTACTTCAAATATTTCTCTTGTTATAGGTGACCAATAATGTGCTTGAGTTATGGTGTTATATTCCCAACTTCCTATCCGTGCCATTCTATTGGATTTCTCTAAAAGATCTTCCAATTTTTTCTTTTCAGTAATGTCAGAAGAAATTCCAATTATACCAAATAGTTTATTGTTCTCATCATAAATGGGGGAATTGGTAATTAGGGCAGGAAAATTAGTACCATCCTTTTTCCGCACTTTAAATTCTCCCGACCATGTTTGCCCTTTTTTTAGCTCTTCCATTATCTGGATAGCTTGTTCGTAGGTAGCCGCAGAAGGAGTTAAATCAATTATATTTTTCCCTACAGCTTCTTCTTTTGTCCACCCATAAATATCTTCGGCTGCCCGGTTCCAGTAATTAACAACTCCATCCAGGTCTGTTGCTATAACCGCCTGCCCGATAGTGGTTAATAAATGTGCTTTAAAAATGTTGTCTTCTTCTGCTTCTTTTCGCCCGGTAACATCCCTGAAATTGGCAATAATTGCATTAATGCCTTCCGTTTCAAGAAAATTTGTTGCTGTGCCTTCTACCCAAATATAGCTTCCGTCTTTTCCTCTATGCCGTATCAATGGACCTTCCATAGGCACTCCGGGATGCATCATTATCTTCTCAACAAAATCCTGCATTATCAACGCATCGTCCGGGTGCACAATGTCAGCAATATTTATTTCTAAACATTCTTCGTAAGTATATCCAAATATTTTAGATACTGCCGGGCTTGCGTACATTGTTTTTCCGACAGCGTCAATTAGCGTGATCATGTCTGCACTACTCTCAATCACTCCTTTAAAAAACTTTTCGCTTTTGGCAACTTCCGCATTAAGCTTTATTACTTTTTCTTCTCGGTAATATCTCTAAAATTGGCGACGATGGCATTGATGCCTTCGGTTTCAAGAAAATTTGTTGCCGTGCCTTCTACCCAAATATAGCTTCCGTCTTTTTTT
>JBBSJN010000027.1:0-22025 GCA_038257235.1 Chitinophagales bacterium | reverse complement strand
AGTCATACTGCCCACCGGTGGCGAAGGCACTATCAGCAGTTATTATAAAGCTGATAGCGGATATATTTACGGTAAAACGGGAACACTCTCCGGTGTTGTTGCCTTCAGCGGGTTCTTATATACCAAAAAAGGTAAGCTGCTCATTTTTTCTACATTGGTCAATAATCACCAGGCGTCCTCTACAGAAGTAAGAAAGGTGATGGAGAAATTTTTGCTGGGAGTGAGGAATAAATACTAGGCCTCCCTGCCCTCCGAAGGAGGGTTCTTAAAGTCTGAAACTTTATAAGTCGTTTTGATTTACGATTAACTTGAAATGCGTTTAGAAATAATAGAACTGTAGGAATCGTAAGCCTTGTTTGCTCGCTTCTTTGCATTTTGAAAAAGTTGAGCATAAGTAAAACTTGGCAATAATATTAACTGTTTAAATATTTGGGCTGTGTGCAGCGAAGTCTCCCATTCGGGAGACCTGCCTACTGTCAGGCAGGTTTAGTGGGGCTTGAACATCCTATCCAACTGCTCCTGCTTAAATTCCAAATAAGTAGGATTACCATCTGGAGTAACATTCGGTTGCTCGCAGGCAAAAAGATTAATTACTAAATGCCGCATTTCTTTTTCTGCCAACCTTGTACCTGCTTTAATTGCTTGCTGTCTTATTAAAGAACGGATCAGTTTTTCTCTTTTAGAAAATTTTACTTCGTTGCTGAAGTGTTTGTATTGCTCCAGTAAAATATCAATGGTATGTTTTTCATTTCCTTGCGTTACATCGGAAGGTGTTCCTTGTATCACATAAGAATTTTTACCAAACGGCTCTATCAGGTAACCTAATTGTTGCAGGTCGACAATTATTTCTTCCATCACGGCCGCATCAGCAGGAGTTAATTCTAATGTGGAAGGAAACAAGCTCCGTTGTGTGGCAACCGGTTTGTCTTTACTTGCTTTTTTCAATTGCTCATACAACACTCTTTCATGTGCGGACTGTTGGTGGATGAGCAGGAAGCCGTTGGGAGAAGCAGTTATTATATATGTGTTGAGTAGTTGTGTTAGTTCAACATCAGTTGTGAATGGTGAATGGTGAATAGTGAATGGGTCAGTCTTGCTTTCAGACTCTTTTTCCTGACTCCCGACTTCCGACTCCCGACTCTTTTCCGGACTCTCATAAAAACTCTTCCAATGCTTCAACTCACTTCTGTCACTTTTCTCAATAAAATGAGCCTGATGTTTTTGAGTAAATCCTTTATAAATAGAACCTGAGGCTGCAGCAGATTTTTTTTCTTCGGTGAACGGTTGTGAAATGGAGGAAAGTTGTTGAATAGAAGCATCCAATTCAAAATCCAATGTAGGCGTTACGCTGAATTGTGCCAGTGCATGTTTGATGGCTGCCTGCACAAAGGCATAAATTATTTTCTCGTCTTCAAATTTTATTTCCTGCTTTGTCGGATGCACATTAACATCCACCACTGCCGGATCAAGATCAATAAATAAAACGTAAGCCGGAAATGAATCTTTTGCTATCATTTCCTGGTAAGCACTCATTACCGCATGGTTCAGGTAAGCACTTTTTATAAAACGGTTGTTGACAAAAAAGTATTGATCGCCTCTTGTCTTTTTAGCTGTTTCTGGTTTACCAACAAAACCGTAAACATTCATGTAATCGGTATCTTCTTTTACCGTTACTAATTTTGCATTGTAATTATTACCCAGCAACTGAACGATCCGTTGTTTTAAACTTCCTGCTTCTAAATGAAAGATTTGCTGGTTGTTAGCTGTAAGTGTAAATAGTATCTGCGGGAATGACATGGCCACCCTTGTAAACTCATCTACGATGTGGCGCATTTCTGCCGCATTGCTTTTTAAGAAATTTCTCCGGGCAGGCACATTAAAGAACAGATTCTTCATGGCAATGCTGGTGCCAACTGGCGAAGCAATCGGTTCCTGTTTTTGCACAATGCTGTTTTCTACTTCAATATAAACGCCGGTTTCATCTTCTTCTCTTTTTGTTTTTAGTTCCACCTGTGCCACCGCAGCAATCGAAGCCAATGCCTCACCACGGAAACCCATAGTGCGGATATGAAAAAGGTCTTCAATACTTTTTATTTTGGAAGTAGCATGACGTTCAAAACTCATGCGGGCATCCGTCTCACTCATGCCGCTGCCATTGTCAATCACCTGTATCAGGGCTTTGCCTGCATCATTAATAAGTAGTTTGATTTCCGTAGCTCCGGCATCCACCGCATTTTCCAGCAATTCCTTTACGGCGCTTGCTGGCCGCTGAATTACCTCCCCGGCTGCTATCTGGTTCGCTATATTATCTGGTAAAAGTGTAATCTTATCTGGCACAAATTCTTCTTTAGCCGCCAAAATTAACCATTTCAATTTTAAGCAACTATTGGCGAGTTCTTTACATCAAAAGGGTTAATTTTAAGACCTCATTTCACTAATCAATTATACACATGAATTTTTTCAAGGCGATTGTTATTTGCATTTTTCTTTTCCCTTGGGCTGTTTCAGCTCAGTATCAGAGCAAACTATCTGCAACACAATGGACAGACAGTGTTTTTAATAGCTTGAGTAATGATGAAAAAATTGCTCAGTTAATGGTGATAAGAGCACATTCCAATCTTGGTGCCGATCATGTAGCCAAAGTGGTGAATGATATTAAGAAATATAATGTAGGTGCTTTGTGTTTCTTCCAGGGTGGCCCGGTAAGACAAGCAAATCTTACCAACTATTATCAGAGCATTGCCAAAACACCATTGATGGTTACGATAGATGGCGAGTGGGGCTTAGGTATGCGGCTAGACAGCGTAACAAAATTTCCTTACCAGCTTACATTGGGCGCATTGAACAGTGAGGAACTGATTTACAAAATGGGTGTGGCTGTTGGAGAACAGTGCAAACGAATTGGTGTGCATGTAAACTATGCGCCGGTAGTTGATATTAACAACAATCCAAATAATCCTGTTATCGGTTATCGTTCTTTTGGTGAGGATATAGAAAAGGTTTCAAAATATGGTGTGGCCTATATGAAAGGAATGCAGGATGCAGGCATCATGGCTTGTGCCAAACATTTTCCCGGTCATGGTGATGTGGATGTGGATTCGCATTACGATCTTCCAGTTATTAATAAAAGTATGGAACAGTTAATGGCTATGGAACTGGTTCCTTTCAAAGCAATTTTTGATGCAGGTGTTGGTAGTGTGATGATTGCACATTTATATATTCCAGCTATTGATAATACAGCGAACAGGGCTACTTCTATATCAAAAAACAATGTAACAGAGCTGTTGAGAAATCAAATGGGGTATAAAGGCCTCTCTTTTACAGATGCATTGGAGATGAAAGGTGTAGCAAAGTTTTTTCCCGGTGGAACTATTTCCGTAGAAGCCATTATTGCGGGTAATGATATGCTTTGCCTGCCAGCCAGTGTGCCTGAATCTATCGATGCAATAAAAAAAGCAATTGCTGATAAGAGAATAAGCTGGGATGATATTAATGAGAAAGTAAAAAAAGTATTGTTGTCAAAATACCAGTTGGGGTTGAATAAAACGCAATGGATAAATACAAATAACCTGCTAGCTGATCTCAATGCAAAAACAGATGCCATCCGATATGATGTGGCGAAAAACGGAATTACCATTCTGGCGCAGGCTGCCAGAACAGCTTCAAGATCGGATTATGCAGAAGTGCCTTTAAAAAAAGAGTTTAAGAAAGTGGCTTATATCGGTATTGGATCAAAAGAACTGAATGACTTTGGTAAAAGGATGAAAAAGGATTTCGATGCTGATGTATATACATTATCCTATAAAGATGGACAGGGTAAAGCCGACGAAATATTGAAAGATGTAAAAAAAGATGGCAAATATGATGCAATCATCATCGGTGTTCATAATTATTCCCTGCGGCCTGCGGATAATTTTGGACTGAGTGCTGTTGCTCTGAATTTGTACAAAGAATTAAACTTCATCAAAACCATTACCATGACTTTTGGTAATGTACTCGCCACAAAAAATTTCTGTGACGCCTGGACATTGGTTGCCTGTTATCAGGATGATGATATAACACAACAGGCTGCTGCCGATTTGCTGCAGGGGAAAATAGTTTCGATGGGCAAACTACCGGTATCCGTTTGTAATTATAAGTTTGGTGATGGCATTGTGCATGGTGGCATTAAACCATCTGCCCTGGCAGGAGAATTATTAAAAGATAAATTGAGTGTTATTGACAGCATTGCTTTGGATGGCATTGCTAAAAAAGCATTTCCTGGTTGTGTTATACTGGCGGCGCATAAAGGAGAGATCATTTATAATAAAGCATTTGGTAATTATGAATACGGCCCTTCGCCAAAAATGAGTATGGAAAGTATTTTTGATCTCGCATCTGTTACAAAAGTTTCAGCTACTACTGTTTCTGTTATGAAACTGTATGAAGAAGGAAAATTGGATCTTGATAAAACACTTGGCGATTATCTTTCCTGGTTAAAAGGAACTGATAAGTCTGGGTTAAAAATAAAAGATGTTCTGTTGCACCAGGCTCGCCTTTCCTCATTCATTGTTTTTTATAAAGAAACATTAACGCCGGGAACAAATATTCCAAACCCAGCTATTTATTCTGAGGTATTTAAACCCGGTTTTACGATTCGTGTAGCAGATAAAATGTTTATGCGAGACGATTGGCCCGATACCATGCTCGATCGTATTGCAAAAAGCCCATTGGGTGCTAAGAATAAATATGTGTACAGCGATAATGATTTTATTTTACTCGGAAAAATCGTTGAATCAATTTCCGGATTGACATTGGATCAGTTTGCACAAAAGAATTTTTATAATAAACTTGGGATGTACTCCACCGGGTTTAATCCCCGGAAACGTTTTCAGGAAGAATGCCTGGTACCAACAGAAACTGATAATTACTTCCGCCACCAGACAGTAAGAGGCGATGTGCATGATGAAGGTGCTGCCATGTTCCGTGGTGTATCTGGCCATGCAGGTTTGTTCTCCAATGCATACGATTTATCATTACTATACCAGATGTTATTAAACGGCGGGGAGTTAAATGGCGAAAGATATCTTACACCGGAAACGATAAAATTATTTACATCTTATAACAGTGACATCAGCCGTCGTGGTTTAGGTTTTGATAAACCGGAAAAGCCTGCCCGGCTATCAGTCGGGGATAATGCAAAAAGAGACGATCCTTATCCCTCCTTATTATCATCTCCCGAAACATTTGGTCACACTGGTTTTACCGGCACTTGTGTGTGGGTAGATCCAAAACATGAGTTGGTATATGTTTTTCTTTCAAACCGTGTTTATCCTACAAGAGATAATCCAAAGCTTTCAAGAATGAACATAAGAGGAAATATTCAGGATGCCTTGATTAAAGCGGTGGAAGGAGAGTGAGAAATTAAAATTTAAAGTTTATCCGGGGGGGGGGTATTTCGCCTAAAATAACATTTAGGTGAACTTTATATAAATCTGCAATCTGGTATAGCCGTTCTATATCTAGTTTTGTTTTACCACTTTCCAGATCCGAATAAGTGTTCTGCCCCATATTTAATAGTTCCGATACTTCTTGCTGCGAGTAGCTATGCTTTCTCCTTAACTCTTTAATTTTCTGAAGGATAACTGCTTTGTGCTGTGGTTCCATATAATATGTAAAGAGTGAAAGTAGCCGATTGCCTTTAATAAAGCAATACTACTTTCGTGGTATATTTTATCGGAAAACCCGATAGGTTTATCGCCAAATCTGATAGGAAATAATCTAAATTGGGATGAAATTGCTTTTGATTATTATTTTTTACACCACAAAATCAAAAGTTTATGAGAAAAATTATTATTCTTGTTTTTGTTCTTATTGGGGCAATCAACATTTGTTTAGCCAATTCATTTAAAAAGGGTGCCGTGCCTAATCTAAATCCAAAATATTCTTTGACTTTCAAAAAATGTTCAAAAGTTGAAATAGATAATATTGCATCTAAGAAAAATATACCCATTTTTCAAAATGGGAATAACTATATAGTGGTAGAGGTTTCATTGAGTTGTGTAACAATTATTTATTCAGGGGAGACTGCTGAAAATTTTATAGAATTAGCTCAAAACGGGTATGGTAATGCTTTAATAACACTATTGGAATGGTTTTGGTGTCAAGGTGGTTATCCAGATGAGGAGGAGTTGCCATATGGTTATGCATAAATTGTGAAAAATAAAACACATACACTAGGATTTGAAAACTTTTTATTTATTTATTTTAATAGCACTGGGTTGTTTAAAAAGTAATGGACAAGCGACGGGCAATCCCTATAAGGTTACTTATTTAGTAAATTATTTACTTGATACTTTAGAGGCCAAGAGTAATATCAGTTATTCTTTGCTTTTATTTTTGGGCAACGAATTTAATGTTTCAATTTCAAAAAATCAATTTATTAATGACTCCATAAGCGATTTATATAAAAAAGTGGCCTCTGAAAATGCAGGACAATTTGTATTTAAGAGTAACTCTAGTTCAAAACGGTTGACTTCTTATGAATCTGCAGTAATTTTTTATAAAAAGGCTCAAAATGTATTTCTTGAAACAAATACGATTGGGCTTGACAGATTTGTTATCAGGGATGATGGGAATAAAATAGAATGGAAGTTAACTGATAGTGTAAAGCAAATACTAGGCTATAATTGTCAACAAGCCACTACTTATTACAAATGCAGAAACTGGGTTGTTTGGTTTGCCAAAGATATTCCTTCATCCTTTGGCCCCTGGAAGTTGCATGGCTTGCCCGGACTTATATTAGAAGCAATAGATGAAAAGCAGCAAATTCATTTTATTGCTTCGGATGTGTTACATAGCATTGCTTATCCAGAAACAGATTTACAATTTGATGGATATAGTAATTGTACAAGAGATAAATTTGATGAATTGTTAAAAGCTTATGCAGCAGACCCCGTGGCGTACATCAGAGGACAAACTGGGTTGGATTTAACAAATAATAATGGAGGCTCAAATGTACAAAAGCCACGCAGCCTCAAGCTACCAAATAACCCATTAGAAAATTGTAGAAATTAAAAATTTGACGATTGTTAGAAAATTGGTTCGTAACAATTCTTATCGGAAAATCCGATAGGTTTATCGCCAAATCTGATAGGAAATAATGTAAATTGTATTGAATTTGTGTTTGATATTATTTTTTAAAACACAAAATCTAAAGTTTATGAAAAAGATTTTATTAATTGCCTTGTTTGGCCTTATCTGTATTTTTTCTTTTGCAAGCACATCACCTTCAGTCAAAAAGCTTTCTCTTATTGAAAAACAGAATGTTGAAATAACTAAATTGCCTTATCGTTGTTTCGATTTAAGTGTTTATACCTTATGCGGTTATGTATGGCAAGGAGATGTTTGTGTTAATACTGAATTACATTAGCTTACAGATGCGCAAATATGGACTGCCATTCGATTTACTGATTTACGGTTATGTGGCTATACGGATGAAGAAGTAGAAGTAGTAAACTAATTTAATTAAAACTCTTTTATTATTATGGATAAGAGAGTTTTAATATAATTTATTTTCCTAATTCTTTTTTATGAACCTTATGATTAAGATTGTATTATATTCAATTGTATTAATAGTAACATTAATTACTAAACAAGTTTCTTGTCAAACACTCGATTCTATAATACTAAAAGCTACTTATAATTTTTCTTTTAGGCCTGATAGCACTAATATTACCTATATACGAAATGATGTTATGATTTTAGAAATCGGAAAGAAGTTTTCTAAATTTCATAGTTACTATCGTTATTTAAGGGATTCTACAATAAAAGCACAGTTAGAATATCAACGGCAAAATGCTCAGTCTGGAATTTCAGTTGATATGAGAGGTGTTACTAATAACGGTTCATCAAGAGTTGTATTTAGAAATAATAAATCTTCATCTTATATTGTCACATCCAATTTGGGATTAAGCAATTATATGTATGTAGATAGTGTTGTTGATATGAAATGGCGAATATCTCAAGACACCGCTACAATAAACGGATATCTATGTATGAAAGCAGAAACAAGATTTAGAGGAAGAAATTATATTGCATGGTTTACTAATCAAATTCCTGTTTCTTGTGGACCATATAAGTTTGGCGGTCTTCCTGGGTTGATTATTAATGTGAAAGAAATTAATGGAAATTTTGAATATAAATTGCTTACACTTGAAACAGTTAATCCAAAAACTCAAATTGATTTTGAAAAGGGAAAATTTGAGTCCGTTAGTAGACAAGAATTTCAGAAATTAGTTTTGATTATGATAAATGACCCAGAAGCATTTTTATCTGCTCAGGGAATGCAAATCCATACAAAAAGTATTGATGGAAACACAAATCCAATATTGCCAAAACCTCCAAAAAGTAATTATAACCCTATGGAATTGGAATAATTTTTTTTCTTAAAATGAAAACAATTCTATATGTGATTTTTCCCTTTGTTTTTATTCCAACCCTTGTAGGCCAAACAATTGATACTGCTTATTTAAGGGTTACATATAATTTTAGTTATATGGCTGATTCAACAAAAGAGTTGAAGAAAACTGATATTGAAATGTTGCAAGTCGGGAAAACCTATACAAGGTTTTTCAGCTATACAAAATATCAACGAGATTCAGCCATATATGCAAAAATGAGAGAAAGCCCTGATGTAAATGGATTGTTAGGCAATTGGAATCAACTACAAACGGATGGCTTACAAGGTGTTTATTTTCAAAAGCTAAATACAGATAGCTGTATAATGAAAAACGAGATAGGCAGGGATAAATATATTGTGGATGAAAAAATAGAATACGTTTGGAAAATAAAGGGAGAGGATAAAAAAATACAAGGTTATAACTGTTAATTAGCAACTCTAAATTATAGAGGAAGAAATTATGAGGCCTGATTTACTACGGATATTCCTGTAAGTCCAGGTTTTTGGAAATTTTCTGGCTTACCTGGTCTGATTATGCAAATCCAAGATGATAAACAATATTTTGTTTATGAATGTATAGGTATTGAAAGTACAGATGTTAACAGGCCAATGAAACTTAAAAGAGATCGGTTTCTACCTGCTACAAGAAAGAAGTACAGAGAATTGGAAGAATTGTATAAAACCGATTCTGAAAACTACTTATAAAAGGTATCTGGGTACGATTAAAAAGTTGTAGGTGGTGCGGATTCAATGACTATAAAAACCAGACCACCTAAAATGGAAATATTTTAATGACTATTAAGTTTACCTTTAAAGACAATTTATCCTTTATGAAATTATTGACTTTTCTTATAGTCGTTTTTTTTTCAATTAAAGATGGTTATGCGCAACATCCGGATCTTGATAACAAAACCATCGGCTCCGTCTCATACCATTTTCTCCATCAACGGGACACTCTTTCTGAAAAGTATTATGAAGAAAGTATGGGGTTGGTGTTCAGCAAGCATTCGGCATTGTATTTTAGTTTGAATAAGGAGACGAGGGATTCTGCCATGAAAAAAATGATGGAAGAGCAAATGAAGAATGCAAGTGATGGTGCTCATTTAAAAATAAATTTAACAGGGCTGCCATCTGTTACACCGGGTGCTTATTATTCTTTTTATCAACGATCCACTGTAGGAGTACTTCGCCCTTATATGAAGATTGATTATGTGTATGATCAAACTTTATCAAATATAAACTGGACTATTAGTAACGAAGCAAAAGAAATCGCAGGCTTCAACTGCAATAAGGCACTAGGATTTTTTGGAGGCAGATTATACGAAGCCTGGTTTTGTAGCGACATACCAGTTAGCGCCGGCCCATGGAAATTACATGGCTTGCCAGGGCTGATAATGGAAGCAGCAGATACTTCAGGGCAAGTGAGATTTTTATTTCAAAGCTTTTCTACAACCGACTTTTATAACAAAACAACTATAGCATTGCCAACTAATGCAGAAAAAACAACGAAGGAAGATTTTGAAAAAATGCTAAAAGCCATGCGGGATAATCCGCAAGAAGCAATGAAAGGTGTACTAACGGAAGGGGTAACAATTAGTGATATTAAAATTACCCGACCACCCCGAAACCTTTATAATAATCCGATAGAGCTGCCTGAAAAAGAAAAAAAGGGGTTTTGAAAAAAAGTAAAATCAATAGCCTTATCTTTTTTTTTGGATTTTTTTATTCAATTAGTTCGTTAGCACAGCAAACTATATCTGGCAAAGTATTTACAGATAAACAATTACCCTTATCCGGCACAAGTGTTACTCTTCATAAAATAAATAGCTCTTCCATTCTTGCATTTGCTATTTCTGATAAACATGGCAATTTTAAAATTACTTATAATGGAAACACTAAAGACAGTTTAGAATTAAAAGCTGCATTGCTCGGTTATGGCAAGCAAAGTATTTTATTTTTGCCTGGGCAACAACAGCAATTTGAATTTGTACTTTTGCCACAAGCCATTACCCTGCCCGAAGTAAAAGCAAAAACTTCACCCGTATGGCAACGAAAAGACACTATCAATTATAATACATCCGAATTTAAACAACAACAAGACCGTGTAATTGGCGATATAATAGCAAGGTTGCCCGGTATAGAAGTAAGTCCAAACGGGCAGATTAAGTACAATGGCAAACCCATCAACAAATATTATATAGAGGGGTTGGATCTGCTGGAAGACAAATACGGCCTTGCTAATAATAATATACCTGCCGATGCGGTAGAAAAAGTGCAGGTGCTGGAAAACCATCAGCCCATCCGCATATTGGATAGTGTAAGTTTTAGCGACAGGGCGGCATTAAATATAAAACTGAAAAGTAGTGCTAAAATGAGGGTGATTGGCAGGGCAAAAATTGGTATTGGCGCATCGCCTTTGCTTAGCGAAATTGAAGCTACACCTATGCTGTTTAAAAAGAAACTGCAATTCATCAATACGTATAAATACAATAATACCGGATTGGACAATGCAAGGGAGCTATCTTCACACAATATTTTTGAATATATAAATGCCATTCAAAACGGAACGGTAAAGAAAGATATGGTTGGCGTAGTCCAGCCCTCTCCACCTTCGTTTTCGCCGCAGCGGTATTTGTTTAATAATGCTCATGTGGCTTCGGTAAATCTATTAATACCTTTAAAAAAAGATTATCAGTTGCGGATAAATACAAGTTATATTAACGATTTTCAACAGCAACAAAGTAAAGTAATTACAAAAGTTTACTTACCATCAGATACGGTAACAATCCGAGAACAAAATGATTATAACCGTAATCAGAATAAAGTACAAACAGATATTACGCTGATGGCGAATACTCCTAAATTTTACCTGAAGAATAATATGCAATTGCAAGGCTGGTGGCAAAGTGAAAAAAGCAGGGTAATTAATACCGGAACAATTGATCAGCAGTTGAGTAACCCATATTATTCTATTGCTAACGATTTTAAAATTTTAAAAACAAGGACGAAGATTATTTTAGAAGTTGGTTCTTATATTGGCTATGTATCATTGCCGCAAAATCTTACCATTTGGCCAGGACTTTATGCAAACCAGTTAAATAATAATATAATGTATGATGGCTTGTATCAAAAAGCAGAGTTACAAACGTTTTATACAGATAATTATATTTCTATACGGAAACGAAAATCAAAATTTGGCAGCCAGTATAAAATTGGGTTCAATATACAGCGACAGGATTTAACTACCATTTTGCAAACAATTCAGAGCAATGTTCATAAATCAATAGCCGATACTTTTCAAAATAGTCTGAAATGGAATCGTTATGTTTTGTACGCAAATAATAGCTGGTCGTACGAAACTAATAAAATTCGTTTATCTTTTTCTTTGCCAATGAATGTTACCAGTATTGAATACAGCGATACCGGATTTAAAAGTAATGTAACAAAAAAACGGCTATTCGTTAATCCTTCACTGTCGCTACTATATCAGATTACTTCAAAATGGAATATAAATGCTGCCGCTTCGTTTACAAAGGGTTTTGGCGATATTAATGGAATTGCCAGTGGCTATATACTGAAAACATACAGGAATCTATCTAATAATAATGCGCCATTGGCAGAAACACAAAGTATCAATTTATCAACAGGCATTACTTTTAGAAATCCCTTAAAAATTATTTTTTTTAACAGTAGTGTTGCTTATTCCCGCAGTAAATCAAATTTGCTGTACAGACAATTATTTAATGGCAGCCTCGAGTCCTTAATAGCATTGCTAAAAGATAATTATGCAAACAGATTTACTTTTTCCGGACGTTTTAGTAAATATGTAATTGATTGGAAGACTTCTTTTGGCTTTAATTATGGCTATACTTTTGGCAACCAACAACAGTTGCAGCAAAATAGTTTAATTACGTTTTCGAATAAAAACTACAATGGCGGTATTACCATTAGTTCAAAACTATCCGGAAAATTGACAACTGACTATGCGGCTAATTATTTTACTTATTCGTCGGCTTCGCAATTACAAAAAATAAAAAACACAATTTCTTCTGCCAATCAGCATTTTTCGCTCAATTATTTCCCGACTAATAAATGGGTAATACGGTTTATTGCGGAGCATTATTATTTTAACAGCCAGTTCGCCTCTTCTGCTAATTATTTTTTTGGAGATATGAACCTTCGATATAAGCCAAAGAAATCAAAAATTGATTATGAGCTGGCATTGCAAAATATTTTTAATACAAAATATTTTAGATCGGCTATACTTTTAAACAACATTGAAACTGTTGCTGCTTATGAACTTCGCCCAAGACAGGCATTGTTTAAAATGAGTTTTTCTTTTTAAGATTGTTTTTTAAAAGAGATGAACAACGGCTTTCCAGAATGAATATTAGAGGCAATATTCAGGATGCGTTGATAAAAGCGGTGGAAGGAAAGTAAGTAAGGATTAAAATTGTACAATCATACTTGACTGATGTTTTATCCTTTTGGATAAAGCTCCTTAATCATTTCGCCGGCTTTTAGCGATTTTACCATAATTAGAGGAATCTCTGTCGCCATTTTTTGGCCTGCTGAAGTTTTGTAAAACTTCACAAGCTTTTTCAATTCGCTGTATGTGAAATGATTTCTGTATATCCAGATCATTGCGTTGTCCAACCATCTTTTTCCGTTTCCTGTTTTGAAAAAGGCGGCAACTTTATCTAACTCAGTTTTTGGCACTTCATTTTTTTGCCGGTCCTCTTCGATCTTGAAATCAATAACCTCATTGATATTAAAGCCACCTCTCAGGTTTCTCAGCTCAATTATTTTTCTTGTTATCTTATCATCCGGAGCTGTAGTTGTGTCTAATTGAAAATCAGTTATGCTTTTTGTGATTCGGTTGAAGATTTCAGGTATAGAGTTCTTTTTAGTTGTGTCCGTTTGTGCAAACAGATTATTTGCAAGCAAACAGAAAATGAGGATAAGCCTTATATATTTTTTCATGCGAAAGTCTTTAAACATTACTTTTCTTTAATGCAGTCCATTCATCAAAACTCATTTCAAATTTTATTTCTCCTTTGCCATGAGTGCCAATTTCTTTCCAGCCTGCTTTTCTGTAAAACATTTCTGCTCTTGTATTGGGCGAAGTGCCGAGCCACACATTATCTTTTGTTTGTGTAAAATACCAGTCAACCATCGTATCGTGTAATCGTTTTCCGATACCTTGCTTTTCAAATGCAGGTAATAAAAACAATGCCCAGATATTGTTTTCTTTCAGATCGGCAATAGCAAAGCCTGTGATCTGGTTATCAATTTCGCAAACCCAGCCTTTGCCTCTTTCAAACATAAACTCTTCGCAATCCTTGTCGGGAACAAGGGCAGGGTCTGACAATGTGTTTTCCGTAACAGAATTCCTTACTATCTGAATTTGTGGAATGTCTTCAATGGTTGCTTCTCTGAATATCATTGTGTGTACTACTTAATTCTTTGAAGATCCAGATCATGGAAGTCAAAACTAAAATCGATGTCAGGTGAAATACCTTTCATCTTTATGCTTTGTGCTTTACCTTCCTCATCAAGACTAAACATGGCAAAGGCATCGCAATTCATATCCTGGTATTCCCACTTGATGGTAAATGTATTGGCTTTATAAAATTGCATAGGTCCGTTTAGTTTTGGTGATCGATATGATTTACACCATAACTGATTTCCTTTTTGAAATATTTCAACCTTCCCAAACCATTTGTCTTCATAAACACCAATGTAATCCGGCGGATTGATCTTTGTGTTTTTAGCAGCAGCAACTGTCTCCCACACTTTTGCAGTTACAGAATCAGCATTGCTTTGATTGGCTGCCATTGCTTTGCTATGTCTTTCTATCCAGCCGAAATCATCCAGCCCAAGGTAGCTGTCAATAATTGTCTGACTAATGGCACTAAAAGCTGCACCACCACCGTTTTCTGTATTGGTTAGAATAACAATGCCAAGATTCATATCAGGTATCATCGTAACAATGGATAACATACCCGGTAAGCCACCGGTATGTGTAACTCGTAAATTTCCTTTTATATCAGATAATCCCCAACCCAAACCATAGCCAGCAAAATGTTGATTGTAACGGGGATTGCGATTGGCTCTTGTTACAGTATGAATTTCCCACATTTCCCGTTGTCTTTCTTCATTGAATAATTGCTTTTCCATGTTTGTGCCATACTTGCCTTTGTTTAATTGAGTAATTATCCATTTCGACATATCATCAACATTGGATACAATGCCACCGGCTGCGCCAACCATCTGGTCCCCGAATAAAGAAATCGTTCTTATTTTTCCCGTTGATGTTGAATGTGGAGTTGCGAGGTTGGTCTTGTCTTTCATACCAGCCAATGATGTAAAGGAATGTTTCATTTGCAATGGCTCCATGATCCTTGTCTGTACAAATTGTTCCCAGCTCATACCGCTCACCCTGGCTATTATTTCACCGGCTACTATATAGAGCAGGTTGTCATAATCAAACTGTGTTCTGAATGCAGATACTGGTTTGAAATATTGAAAGCTTGTTACAACATCTTTTATGGTAAAATCTGATCCATCGGGAAAAAACATGAGGTCACCAACACCTAAACCCATTCCGCTTCGATGGCAGAGCAGGTCTTCTATCAGAAAATTCTCTGTGACATATTCGTTATACATTTTGAATTCTGGGATATAGGTTTTCACTTTGTCTTTCCAGGAAAGTTTTCCTTCATCAATCAGAATTGATAAGGCAGCGGTGGTGAATGCCTTGCTGTTAGAAGCGATCTGAAAATTGGTATGCTCATCAACAGGCTGTTTGGTGGCAATGGATTTTACACCATATCCTTTTTCATGAATGATCTTCCCATCTTTTACAATGGCTACTGCCACACCGGCCACATCAAACTGCTTCATTGCTTTTTGCACTAAAGTATCTACCTGTTTGGAAGAAAGCTGGGCAACTGCATTGCTGCTTATTAATAAGGTGAAGCATACTAAAAGAATAAAGGCTGATTGTATCTTTCTCATAATGTTTTTGGTTTGTGTAATTCGGTTTAAGAATTGGGTGCCATTTTCACAGATATGTAGATGGTATGGGATAAGAACAAGGTAAGAAATAAAAGCTAAGTAATGTCCGAGTGCTAAGAACATTGACCGGGAGGTTAAATTCGGATGGAAAGAGAATAAATTGATGATATTGCTTTCAGGCAAAATATCAAACTGTAGAAAAACATCTTTTAAAAACTTTGGTCAATTTTTCAAGATTCGAAGTATTAAGAGTAGTGATAGCTTGTTGAATAATAGTTTGGTCACAAGTAAATAATTTGTGACAACGCACTTCACATTCTTTCCTCATTGGATTTGAAAGTGCAGAGTTTTCAAGTTTAAAAGAAAATTCGTCATTTCTCAAATTAGTAGTGATTGCAGCAAGTATTACATCATTTGTGTCATTTATGTCGCTATTAGATACAACAATTGCTGGCCTTACTTTTGAAGTTGTCAGGTTTGTTAATGGAAATGGAACTAATACAATGTCTCCTTGATCGTATGGCATTGGTTGAAATTAATCTTTGAGATAAGATTTCCAATATTCGTCATCTTCTTTTTCCCAGACTTTTTCTAAAGATTTTTCGGATACTTGCATGCATAAAGTAGTTAAATCATTTTTTTCTTCTTTATAAACAATGTCAATTGTATCAGGTAGAATTTCTGCTGTGCCGTTATAATTCGGCCAGCAATTAAGTAAATTCCCTATCAATTGGAAATTTTCAGAGTAGCTATAAGATAAAATTGTCATTTTTTAATTTTTTGTTTTCGAGCTTCATTGTTTTCAATATTGTCCCCTAACCATTTATGCAATTCTTTGGCTGTTTCAATAGTCATATAAACTCCTGCTTCAAATTCACGGATAATTCCCTTTTTACTATCTGCACTATCACCAATTCTGCTAAGCTTACTGTTTACAATCTCAAATTCTGTAGATTTCGGAATTGCAAGTCTTTCGGCATAAAAATTAATGTTGAATAACCCTTTAGGTGTAACTCCGCCATAAGCACCATCAATATGTAATTCTCGAAAACTGTTGGATATTTTATTATAGACTGTAACTGATTTGGCTTTTTTATTACTTGACTTTTCCATCAATCTAACTGTCATCTAATGAGGTAAATATAGTATCAAAAATTTCATTTCAAAAAAATGAAACGCTAAATCGTTGAAATTCATTTCATTTTTTGGTTAAAAAGCACTATAATGATATAAAATTGATAAATATTTGTTCAACAAACTATAAACGTATTTAGTTCATCCTTTTGTAACTACTTGCTTTTGCCATAACTGAGAAACTTACCTTTGCCCCTCTTTAATGATTACCTGCCTTTTAACCCATCTATTTTATGAACAAAAGAATTCAATCAGCACTTATTTCGGTTTTTTACAAAGACGGACTGGAAACAATCATCAATCTTTTAAAAGAGCAGGATGTAACCATCTACTCCACCGGCGGCACACAGGATTTTATTGAAAAACTGGGCGCAAAAGTAATTCCGGTGGAAGCACTGACCACTTATCCTTCCATTTTGGGCGGCAGAGTAAAAACATTGCACCCTTCTGTTTTTGGCGGCATATTGGGTAAAAGAGATGATGCTACGCATATGCAGGAAATGAAGGAATATCATATTCCGGAAATAGACCTGGTGATTGTTGACCTCTATCCTTTTGAGGAAACGGTAGCTTCAACGACTGATGAAAAAGCAATCATTGAAAAAATAGATATTGGCGGACCATCTATGTTAAGAGCCGCTGCTAAAAATCATAAAGATGTAATGGTGGTGGCCAGCAAGGCAGATTATGCTGAACTGGTTTCAATATTAAGTGCACAAAATGGTGAAACAACATTAGAAGAGCGGCGGAAATTTGCCATCAAAGCATTTGATGTGTGTACCGCTTATGATAATGCCATTTCCAATTATTTTCATCAGTTAACAATTGCCACTCCGTTTAATGCTCCAGAAAAAACAATGCGGTATGGTGAGAATCCACACCAGTCGGGTGCTTTTTATGGTGATTTGGATAAACTGTTTGAGCAGTTGAATGGTAAAGAGCTTTCGTATAATAATTTAGTAGATGTGGATGCGGCGATGCAGTTGATAAGAGAAGCCTCCCTGCCCTCCGAAGGAGGGTTCTTAGAGTCTGCTTCTGAGAAAGTCCATGTATCAAAAATAAATTCTGAATTATCGGAGTCTAAAGCCCCTCCTTCGGAGGTTCCCAAGCATAGCGAAGGGAAGGAACAAAGTTCGGGGGAGGCCTCCTCTTTGGAGGGCAGGGAGGCTGTATTTGCAATTTTCAAACACACCAATGTGTGCGGCATTGCACAGCGACCAACCATTAAAGAAAGCTGGGATGCAGCTTTGGCCGGCGATCCTGAAAGTGCATTTGGTGGTGTGCTTATTTGTAACGGCACTATTGATAAAGCAACTGCTGAAGCCATCAACGAAATCTTCTTTGAGGTATTAATTGCTCCTGCTTTTGATGAAGATGCATTGGAAATTTTAAAGTCGAAGAAGAACAGAATATTATTAAGGAACAAGGAACAAGGAACAAGCAATCAAGGGGGAATGTTCCGTTCATTACTAAATGGTGTATTGGTGCAAGGAACCGATGAAGGCAACTTTTCCGAATGGAAAGAAGTGGGTGGCAAAGATTCCACAGAACAAAAAGCTGATCTTGAGTTTGCGAATCTCGTTTGCAAACATTTAAAATCAAATGCAATTGCATTGATAAAAAATAAACAGTTAGTTGGTAAAGGCTGCGGACAAACAAGCCGCATCGATTCATTAAGACAGGCTGTCGAAAAAGCAAAGCAATTCAACTTCGACCTGAACGGTGCGGTACTGGCAAGTGATGCATTCTTTCCATTCAATGATTGTGTAAAGCTGGGGCATGAAGCCGGTATTACTGCTTTCATTCAGCCGGGCGGTTCTATAAGAGATAAAGATTCGATTGACTATTGCGTAGAAAATAAACTGGCAATGGTGATTACTGGGATGAGACATTTTAAACATTAACCATTGCCCCGGTACGACATATATAAAACCTTAGCCAACACTTCTGCCAACATAAAACTGTTGCGGGCCTTTAATCCTTTCAGCATACATAAGAAAGGAACAAGGTCAAAAGCAATTTTTGCATTGGCAGTTGTAAGTATTTTGTGGGGCACCACTTGGATAGCTTCTAAAGAAGGTGTACGGCATATGCCTGCTTTACAACTGGCGGGCATACGACAAATTATTGCCGGCGTATTGTATGTCGGTTTTTTTATTTACCGGAAAGCAACCTGGCCAAAAGGCAAGGAATGGATTCCCATTCTGGTTTTAAGTTTTCTGAATTTTATTATGAGCAATGGACTTAGCACCTGGGGAATACAATTTATCTCTGCAGGTCTTGGTTCTATTATGGGTGCTATTTTCCCACTATGGTTGGTAGTAATTGGTTTGTTTGTTTCAAAATCAAGATTGCCACGAAATGCTTTGATTGGTTTGTTACTCGGTTTCGGCGGAGTATGCGTTATTTTTTATCCGCATCTGAAAGATTTTCTTATTCCGGATTTTCGTTTTGGAATTATCCTTTCATTGATTGCCACCTGGACATGGGCCTTCGCCAGTTTATATACCAAGCAGCAGGCAACAAAATTTAATCCCTACTTCGGCTTAGGATTGCAAATGGTAATTGCAGGCATAACATTGGTAACGATAACAGGTGCAACTGGTATGTCAATTCCAATTGCGACAATACCATGGAAAGCATGGGCAGCTATCGGATATCTTGTATTGTTTGGTTCTATTATCACCTTCATAGCTTACTTGTATGCGTTGCAAAACTTACCAACTGAGCAGGCATCCATTTATGCTTATATAAATCCAATAGTGGCTGTATTATGCGGTTCGTTGTTTTTTGGTGAAGTCGTTTCCATCTTTATTATTATTGGCGGACTGGTTGCTTTATTGGGAGTATTTATGGTGAACCGTGCTTTTAAAATTATTCCACCTCCAGAGCAACCGGAAGCAGAAGGTATTTAGCGAACCGCTTCTTTTATGAACTGCTGATACACTTCTCTCCATCCGGCATAGAACGGATCAGTTCCCAAAAATGTATTGTGCCAGAGAGTAATCAATGTGCCATTCACTTTTTTTACTTCGTTTAAATAATGAAGCATTTCTTCCAATGCCTGTTGCGATGAAATTTGCTGTTCGTAAAAAGAATTGGCTTCCATATAGCAGAAAGGATAAAGCAGTAATTCAGACTGCTCTTCTTTTCCTAAGTCATACCAATAAAAGGGCGAAGCAACAGATGCTCTGAACCCATTGATACTTCCATAACCCATTGAATAATCTTCCTTAATGCCTGCTGAAAGCAAACGTCGAAAAGTATCGGGCAATGTAAATCGAATGAAATGCTGGCGGGAAGTGGTTACAGTTTTTTCAGTTATCCCTTCAAGTATTTTGATTTCTTTTTCCAATAACGAAAGTTCATCGCCACTTTGCCAGGAAGGATGAATGCCAACAGTATATTTTTCCGCATGTCGTTGTAGAAGCAATTGCATTACCTTATTCGTTGGTAAAATATTCTTATCATATTTTCCATTGTTCTCCGGCACCAGGAAAAAATAATTAGGCTTCAGATTATATTGCCGATGCAGCTCATCCATCCAATCGTAAGAATCATACGAATCTTTTATTTTATTATTCAACACTTTTTGTCGCAAAGCAACCTTATCCCAATTTCCCTTCAACAAATCTTTTGCAGCACCACCTGCATTTCTAAACCAGCCTTTATGTTTATAAGAAAATGCCTCATCGATATCATACGTTGGCTGGAATTTGAAAGAAGATTTTTTTTCATCAAAAGATGGAAACTGTTGCTTCAATACTTTTTTAAAAAGCTGCAGCCATTGATTAATTAATGGAAGGTGCAAAAAGTTTTCCCTAAAAGCTACAGCGTTTTCATGTGCATACCTTCCATACATATCTTTTTTATGCGGTAAATATTCTTCATATCGGCTGAGCAAGTAAAAAGAAGCGGCAAAAATGTCAAATGGAAAATCTCCATCGGTTTTAAAGAAAGCCTTACTATCATTCCATTCAAAACATTCAATTTTTTGTTCGCTGATTCTATTCTCCGTTAACAAACCATGTGGATTTATCCAGCATTCATTATCAGCAATTCTTTCGTTGCTGTAATTGATTTTAGGGACTGTATTATTTTTAAATGCATCCTTGTCTTGAGTTAGTTGAAAAGATTCAATACTTATTTCGTATGCAATAAATTTTGATATATAATTTAGACGTGGAGTAATCTTTTCAGAATAAATAAGCATAGATCATTTTTCATTCAACATCCGAATATAAGTTTCAGTATCAATATCTATTTGTCGTAGAATTGCTCTAATCAACGGTCTTGTCAAGTCTTCTCCCGGGTGATGTGGTAAAGTTGTGTAGCGGCCATCAGGGTGTTTGTAAAACCGGTGACTTCCTTTTTGTCGGATAATTTGAAATCCCAGTTTCACTAATAACTTTTCTAATTCTTTTGCCGAAGTAACAGGCAACTTGCTCATATAGCAATTGAAATTTGTTGGGTTCCTATGAATTGAGGAATTTCTTTTCGTTCATCTTCATTCATCGTCTCAAAGCATAATTCCAGCACTTCTTTTAATCTTATAGACAGTTCATCGAGAGTTTTGGCCTGTGTATGAGCACCGGGTACATTTGGGATTGTTCCAATATAATAGCCGGACTCAGTATCTCTTTCAATATGCGCAGTAAAAAGCTGTTCCATGTATTTTACATTTAAAACAAGTTACAAAAATAATCACACATTATTTTTCTCCTTCCACATTTGATTGAATGATTTCTTCGGAAATAGCATTTCACCTCGATGCACCGACCAGCCTTTCACCATCGTATTCACTACCCAATTCTTCATTTTCCCATTGGTCATATTCATCCACTTGCGGCGCAGCATTCCTTGCTTCCACATTTTCCAGGCTATCTTTTCACTGAAAGTACTATGCCCTTCTTCCACTGCTTCATGCCTGTTCTCCAACAACAATTCATGTATGTTTATTTTTACAGGACACACTTCTGTACAGGCACCACAAAGCGATGAAGCATAACTCAGGTGCTTCCACTCATCCATGTTTTTTAAATGCGGAGTAATCACGGAACCAATCGGACCGCTATAAGTAGCAGCATAAGTATGCCCACCAATATTTTTATATACAGGACAAGCATTCAGGCAGGCACCGCAGCGGATGCAATACAAACTTTCTCTTTGCTTTTCGTTAGCAAGAATATTGGTGCGGCCATTGTCCAGCAATATCACATACATAGCTTCCGGGCCATCATTTTCGTTGGGTTGCCTTGGGCCAGTAATTATGGTATTGTAAACAGTAACCTGCTGCCCCGTACCAAATGTTGATAGCAATGGCCAGAACAAAGCAAGATCCGTCATTGAAGGAATCATCTTTTCAATACCGGCAATTACAATATGCGTTTTAGGAAAAGCACAACTCAATCTTGCATTGCCTTCATTTTCT
>JBBSJN010000026.1:0-22412 GCA_038257235.1 Chitinophagales bacterium | reverse complement strand
ATAATTGCTTAAAAGCCATTACGTTTAATAATTAAAATATGGGGCTGGCTAAGATGTTGTAGGGTCTGAATCAGCGAAAGTTATTTGTACCACCGGCTTACAACATGCCGTGTCAACTACGTGGAGTAGTCGGCGAAGATAAGCATTTAGAAATATAATGCACTATATGCTATATTATCTATTATAGTGGGTTTTGCAAGAGTAAATTATTCGCCACTCATTTTGTGTTCTACTTTAGGAATCACTTCTCCTTCTTTAACCATTTTGGATTCTACTTTTGGAATTATTTTTCCATCTGTTCCTACTTTATGTTCAATTTTAGATTCCACCTTTGGAAATACTATTCCATCAGTACCTACTTTATGCTCCAACTTAGGTATCACTTCGCCTTTAGCCCCTTTATGATCTATTTTAGATTCCACTTTTGGAATTACTTTTCCATCTGTACCAACTTTATAGTCCACTTTCGATTCCACCTTCGGAAATACTTTCCCTTCAACACCTACTTTATGTTCTACTTTGTGCTCTACTTTATAATCTTTCTGTCCAACTTTTGGATAAATTTTTGATTCGGCAGCTACTTTACTATCCAATTCTGGGTACACTTTTTTCAGAGCAACCGTATCTGCCTTTCCTACAGATTGCGGTGTCGTTTCTTTTTTAACAGGTACCTGGGCTTTTACTCCCATAAATAGTAACAGTGATCCGATGGCTGCTATTATCTTTTTCATAAAAATAATTTAGTTTAGAATTTGCCCAAAACACACTGGTTGGCAGGTTTAATTTATTAATAAAAGGTAGGACAATTTTTCTTTATTCCTTACATTTAATTATGCAGTTATCTTTTTTGAAACGAAGCAAGCCCATGATTGTCTGGCAATCAGCTGATTTATACCTTGCTTCCAGCAAGATTCATGGAATGGGGGTTTTTAGTAAAGAAGCCATAAAAAAGGGAACACTGATTGAAACTGCTCCCTTAATCATTGGCTCAGCTCAGGATTATGCATTGCTTTCTCAAACTGCCCTTCATGATTATTATTTTATGCTCAGAGACAAGAAAAATCCTATTGCTATCGGCCTCGGTTTTGCCTCCTGGTATAATCATGCTTGTCCGGCCAACGCCACTTACTTCATCCATAAAAAGAAAATGTTCATGGAAATAAAGGCTGTGAAATATATTCTTGTCGGAGAAGAAATCACCATTAATTATCATGGGGTGTATAATAATAATTCAACTGTTGAATTTATTTCTTAACCAGACAGTATGCAAGGCACATTATATATAAAAGAAGTGAAAGGAAAGGGAAGAGGCGTCTTCAGCTCTGCTCCTGTTAATGCCGGTGAAATAGTTGAAGCATGTAAGATGGTTGTGTTAAAGCCTGCTGATTATGATCTGGCGTCTGCAAGTTTTATCATCAACTATAGTTTTTATGTAGACAGGGATAAAAGCATTGTTGGCCTCGCTACTGGTTTTGGATCTTTGTACAATCATGCAGCACCTGCCAATGCCATGCACAAAGTTTTTACCGAAGACAACAGAGTTGATATTATTGCACTACGGGATATTGCTGCTGATGAAGAGATCTGTATCAATTATCATGGAGAGTTTGATAATACTTCCATTGACTGGTTTATAAACAGAGGATTGACTTATCAGCCCTGAGCAAATTGTTTATTCATTTTTTTAATATTTGGCAAGACTATTTGCAGCAAATTCCAACCCCTTAAAGAAAATGATCTTGCAATTTTTTCAGCAAAATCCTGAATCAGATCTTCTACCGGCATCCATTCCATCGTATTTGGCTTAAAGGCATAACAGTAGCCTTAAATTATTTCACACCTCATCGTTTTTGTAATGGCCTTATTTTTCATTTCAATTATTTCTTCCGCCATCTTCCGGATCAGTCAATTCTTTTTAGGCAGGTAATAATGCAGTCGGATATAAAATCTTAGATCCCTGCTACCGTCGGAATGACAAAAGAGAAAGATACCGGAGCCTACCACGTTCTTGAAACGGAGTCAAGCCTGGCATAACAGCCACGAAAGAAAAACCCCCGATAAGAATATCGGGGGAACAACTAAAAAACATTAGCATTTAGCTAAGGCTTCATTGGAACGAACTGCATTAATCGTCCTTCGCTATTGCTCAGGATGACAAATATTATTTTAATCCGGCTTATCACCGTCTAAGAATGTATTGATAGTGCTGAGTTGTGCCTGATTATTTTTGTCAGATTTGACTTCGACGCTGCTGTAGAAATTCTCTACCTGGGAATTGCTGTTGTACAATTCCATATTGCGGCGGATATAGGCCGGAACAGTTTCAAACTCATTATTCGGGTCAGCAGCGTTAACATTGAAAGACAAGTTTCTCAACTTGTGCAATCGTTCGGCTGCCCTACGTTGTTGTTCTTCGGTTTCGTCCTGCAGAGCAGAATCCTCAACCTCTGGAAACAAAGGTGTCTGAGCCTGATGAGCCAACGGCATATCCGCCGCAGGAATGTCATCTCGTTCTACCAGTTGCATTTGTAAATCGAGGAGTTCTTCCTCTTCTACTTCAGCAACCTTCTTTAAAGAGACCGGTTTTTCGGCAGAAGTTTTTGAGGCATCGGCCTCTGCTTTTGATTCTGCATAGATATTGGACGGTCTGGCCAGATAACCACCCGATGCTGCAGACACCGGGCTTGTACTAGTACTATCTTTCTTGCTGCTAATCAACGCAGCGTCAGTTTCTTTAATTGATTGTTGGGGAACGGATGGCTTGTTCGAAGACGAATTTATACTTTCATTTTTTACTACTATTGACAAATTGTCAACAGTAGATGCACTATCTATTTTATTGGTAGAACTACTAAGTATATTTCCTTCCTTCGCTGAAGCTGCGGATGACAAGTCTTCTTTCTCTTCTGCCTTTAATTCAAAATGAATAATCTCAGCCTCTTCATTTTCTTTGATATCAGTAATATCAATTACAGGCGACTCTATTTCCGGAACTTCCTCAACCAATGTTGGCGTAAGATAATCCAGTGATTTTTCTTCCGAAGTTGCCGGTGTCATTTCCTCTTCTGCTTTTATTTCTACCTTTACTTCTTCTTCCATCATTTCCATTTCTCTTTCTAAAACCGCATCACTGTTTTCCAGTTTGATAACAGGTGTTGTTTCTTCGGGCTTGGCTAATACCATCACAATTTTTTCTTCTGGTTTTGGTTCAACCTTCTTTGGCTTTGATTTAGCAAACGGATCTTTATGTTCGAAACCAGTCGCTATTAATGTGATACCGATTTTATTTTCCAATGTGCTATCGTAACCCATACCTAGAATTACATCCGTATCTTCTCCAGCCTGCTCTAACAGATAATTCTGAATAACTTCCACTTCATCCATAGTGAATTCATGTTCACCTGCGGCTGAATTAATATTTATTAATATCCATTTAGCACCGCGGATATCATTATCATTCAGCAAAGGCGAGTTCATTGCTTCTTCAATTGCTTTTTGTGCCCTGTTTTCGCCAGAAGCTTCTGCATTACCGAGTATAGCAACACCACCATTTCTCATAACAGTGCATACATCAGCAAAGTCTACATTGATCTGACCAGTGCTGTTAATTACATCGGTAATACATTTAGCAGCAGTGGCCAATACATTATCTGCTTTTTCAAATGCTTCCCGCATTTTTAAATTACCAAACTGGTGACGTAGTTTATCATTACTGATAACAAGCAATGTATCTACAAATCCCTTTAATGTTTTTATACCTTCTTCCGCCTGCTGCTGACGTTTTTTTCCTTCATAAGCAAACGGAGTGGTAACAATCCCTACGGTAAGGATGCCAAGGTCTTTACAAATTTTAGCAATGATAGGTGCGCCACCGGTTCCTGTGCCACCACCCATACCTGCAGTGATGAAGGCCATCTTTGTGTTTACTTCCAGAATTTTTTTTATTTCTTCCAACGATTCTTCGGTGGCCTGGCGACCAATTTCAGGATTAGCTCCGGCACCTAAACCTTGAGTAAGATGTGGGCCGAGTTGAATTCTGTTTGGTATGCCACTATTGGCTAATGCCTGCGAATCTGTATTACAGATAATAAAGTTTACACCTTCTATCTCCTGGCTATGCATGAAATTGACAGCATTGCCGCCACCGCCGCCAACTCCGATTACTTTGAGTATGGATGATTTTTCTTTAGGCAGATCGAAATGTATCATAGTGTTGAATTTTCCCCCACTCCATCTTTTCTGTTTTCAAAAAGCTAGAAGCGAAGCAGTTGATTAATTGGGTTAGTAATTTATAAATCGTTTGACTAAGAACTATTAAATTGAATGATCTCTACAAGTGTTTATCTTCTTCTTCTTTAAACAGATCAATGATCCTGTCTTTGAACTTGCCCCAGAAGCCGGTAAGATTTTTTCTTCTTGCCATTTCCTTTTCGTTTATTTCTTCTTCGGTTTCTACAGCTACTTCTTCAGTGCCATTGTTCTTCAAGTTGGCAGGTACATCCACTTTCTTGTATTCCTTATCAAACATTTTACGGTTATGTTCGAAATCATCATACCCTTTCAGAATAAGACCTATACATGTTGAATAAGTAGGCTTTGCTAATTCTTCAATATGACCGCCAGCTAAATGTTCATTCGGGAAACCAATTCTTGCAGGTAATCCTGTTACATATTCTGTTAACTGAATAAGATGCTTCAATTGTGAACCACCACCAGTTAAGATGATACCACCATTCAACATTCTATTTTCTAAACCAACCTGTTTCAAATGATAAGTAACAAAATCCATGATCTCACTCATTCTTGCCTGGATGATATTTGCCAGATTCTTAACACTGATTTCTTTTGCAGGCATTCCTCTTAATCCAGGAATAGTGATATAGGCATTTGCTTTCGCTTCATTTGCCAATGCACTACCAAACTGTACTTTCATTTGCTCTGCTTGTGTTTTTAAAACTCCCAAACCAGTTTTAATATCATTGGTAATATTTTCGCCGGCAAAAGGGATAACAGCAGTATGTTTTAAAATTCCTTCGTAGAAAACAGCAAGGTCAGTTGTACCACCACCGATATCAACAATAGCAACACCTGCTTCCAAATCCTCTTGTCCCATTACGGCAGAAGAGGAAGCCAATGGTTGTAATACTAAATCCTTTGTAGACAATCCTGCTTTCTCTACACTGCGATTAATATTCTTAATTGCATTTTTATCGCCAGTGATGATATGGAAGTTGGCGCCGATCTTTACACCGCCATACCCAATCGGGTTGGGTATATTTTGAAAATTATCAACTGTAAACTCCTGTGGTATCACATCAATGATCTGATCTCCCGCTGGGATATATGTTTTGTACTGATCGTCAATCAGCTGATCAATTTCTTTTTGAGTGATCTCTTCTTCTGTTTTCTGTCTTACAATATCGCCTCTTGTCTGTAAACTTTTGATATGATGACCGGCAATACCGACATACACTTCATTTACATCAAGATTAGGATTAGAGGCAAAGCAGTTTTCCAAAGCACTTCGGATGGCTTTGATCGTTTCATCAATGTTCAGCACCTGTCCGTGCTTCACACCGTTGGAGTTGGCTTTTCCAAAACCGAGGATCTCCAGCTTGCCGTATTCGTTTTTTCTTCCGGCAATTACTGCGATCTTGGTTGTTCCGATGTCCAAGCCGACAATAATGGGTTGTTCGTTGTTCATAATTGTTGTTTTTTAGTTGTTGTTGTTTTTATCGAAATCGTTCTTATTAATATTAATTATATCCATGATCCTGCTCCACCGGAACCTTTGGCGGCATCACCGCTTTAGGTTTTCTTTTTTTTGGTTTTGGTTTTTCATCTTTCAGTAATGGTTTCGGTTCTGTTTTCTGCCCGGATGGCTCGGTCAGACGGGGGTTGGGATTGCTATTCTTCTCAGGGTTAGTTTTCTTTAGCTCTTCCAGAGCAGGATCATTACTTAATGTTGAATCTTTTTCCAACTTAATAATCGCCGGCATCACTTTCGGTGTGGTTTCTTTTTCTGCCTCTTCCGATTGGCGTAATAATTTTTCTACATTCCTTTTCAATTGTTCCGCATCCACTTTCGGATTGCCTGCAGATTTCGAAACAACTACCTGGCCTTTGTACTGCACATCAATTACTTTATACCTGTCAAAACCAGTTTTACTTAATACCTGTTTGTAAAACACCATCAGGCGGTTAAACTTTTTTTCTATATTTTCTCCGTTGCCAAGTTTTACAAGATGATTGCCAACCAATGGAATCATCTCAAAATTTTCATCATCTATAATATCAATCTGTGCTACCTGCGACATCCAGAAAGGATCATAATTGATAAACTCAGCAACATTTATTACTTGTTTTAGGAATAAACTATCTGCTGCATTCATTTTCTTATTATCCTCATACCCAGTGAACACAGGGACTCTTGCACTCATTTTATCCGACAACGGCATTTTCTTTCCATTATCATTTATATAAAACGAATTACCATCTGTTGTAAAAATTCTTGCAATTGGTTCTTTCTCCGTTATTGCAACATGCAATACATCTTTGTTATCGAAATACATATCTGCTTCATCAATCCAGGTATTCTTTTCCAGCATCTGTTCGAGTTCATACAAATTGAAAGCAACAACCGGATCGCCTTTTATCGGGCCATTTGTTGCTTTGAAAAGCAACTGCTCCACATCTTTATTATCAATGAAAAGATTGTTCTTACCTCCTTCAATAGAAATGGTGTAGCCTTTGCACAACCCATTGTTCTTTTTGGTGATGGCTGCTAACAATAATGTAACCATGCCTCCGCCAATGCAAAGCCATATTGCAATAAATAATACTTTTCTTATCGTTGTTTTTGCGTTCACTCTTTATAAATCTTTTACTTCATTTTTTATTGGTTCTATCAGCATATCAATATCGCCTGCTCCTGCTGTTATTAGTATCTCGCCGAATTCTTTATTCAATGTTTTAGCAAAATCATTTTTAATCCAATTCATCAATTCCTCACTTGTCAAAACTCTCTTTCTTTCACTATTCATTTTCTCCAGGATCATTTCGCTGTTTACACCTTCTATCGGCAATTCTCTTGCGGGATAGATGGGTAACAGAATAACTTCATCAGCCAGATCCAGCACTTCTGCAAAGCCATCGGCGAGGTCTCTGGTTCTGGTGTACAGATGTGGTTGAAAAATAACTGTACACTTTTTTTGCCTGAACAATGTTTTTGCCCCGTTAATCAAAGCCCTTAATTCTTCCGGGTGATGTGCATAGTCATCAATAAAAACCAAACGGTCATTTTTGATAACATATTCAAATCTTCGCTTCACACCTTTGAAACTTTCGACCGCGGCTTTGATCTTATCATTCTCAATTTCCAAAGAACTGGCTACAACAATCGCTGCTATAGCATTTTCAACATTATGCATTCCACCCATATTCAGTTTCACATTCTTCAGCATATTATTTTTCATCACTACATCAAACTCATAACTTCCATTCATCATTCTGATATTGGCAGCATACACATCAGCACTTTCATTTTGCAAACTATATGTAAGTGCATTATCAGCGATTAACTCTTTTCCTCTTTTCAATCCAAACTGTTTCACCACCAATCCGCCAGGCCTTACTCTTTTACTGAAATCAATAAAAGCATCCTCCATGGCTGCTGCTGTACCATATATATCCAGGTGGTCAGCATCCATTGCTGTGATGATAGCCACATCAGGACTCAATTTCAAAAAACTTCTGTCGTACTCATCTGCTTCAATCACACATACATTTTTTTCACTGCTCCAAAAATTAGTTCCATAATTCACCGCAATGCCTCCAAGAAAAGCATTGCAGCCAAATCCACTGTCTCGAAGTAAATGACCCACCATTGTGGTAATCGTTGTTTTGCCATGTGTGCCAGCTATACATATATTAAAAGAACTTGCTGTTATAATTTGCAACACATCACTTCTCTTTACCACTTTGTAATCATTCTCCCGGTAATACACCAGCTCTTCTTGCTCTGCCGGAATAGCCGGTGTGTAAATAACCAGGTCAACTTTTTTTGGAATCAGTTCAACAGTAGCTGTGTAATGAACAGCAATGCCGCTTGCTTCCAGTTCTTTTGTTAGTACGGTTGGTGTTTTATCGTAACCACTCACTTTTACTCCACCAGCATGAAAAAACCTGGCGATTGCACTCATCCCGATTCCACCGATTCCGATAAAATACACTTCATTCAGTTTGTCAATCCCCCGAAAGGGGGCATTCATAAGGACAGTATTGTTTATTGTGCTCAAGGCGAATTAAATCAGTTTTAAAATTTCATTGTCAACTTTTATATCAGCATTCAGCCTCACCCTTCCGTCTCTCTCCTTCAGAGAGGGAAACTCCAAGGTGCCTTTATTTTATATTACTCAAAATTTCATCAGCTATTTTCATATCAGCATCTGACCTCTCCCTTCCGTCCCTCTCCTAGGGGAGAGGGAAACCCCATCCCTCATCTATTTTATATTACTCAAAACTTCATCAGCTATTTTCATATCAGCGTTTGACCTCTCCCTTCCGTCCCTCTCCTAGGGGAGAGGGAAACCCCATCCCTCATCTATTTTATATTACTCAAAATTTCATCAGCTATTTTCATATCAGCGTTTGTTATGGCCAATTTTGAAATATTGCTTTCCAGTTCTTCCTGCTTCCCTTTATCCTTTGCCAGTTCAATCGTCATAAACACCAACTTCTGCATTGCTTCGGTATCCTTAACCATCAAAGCAGCATTCTTTTTTATGAGTGCCATTGCATTCACCGTTTGGTGATCTTCTGCTGCAAACGGATACGGAACAAATAATACTGGTTTTTTTGCCACACATAATTCAGCCACCGTCATTGCTCCTGATCTTGCTACTACTATATCTGCGGCAGCATAAGCAAATTCCATTTGTGTGATAAATTCATTTACCCAAATTCCCTGCTTACCTTCTGCTCTCTGTTTTCCTTTTTCAGCATACGGTTTACCAGTTTGCCAGATGATTTGCAAACCAGCATCCAGCAATTCATCTAAACCTTTATCAATTGCTTCGTTGATTGATTTTGCGCCAAGGCTTCCACCAACCACCAGCACCGTTGTTTTTGTTTCATTAAGCGAGAAAAAATTTATTCCTTCCCTTCTTGAAACCGATGCATCTGTGATTGATTTTCTTACAGGATTACCAGTTACCATTATTTTTTCCTTCTGAAAAAATTTTTCCATCCCATCCGTACCAGTAAAAATCTTTGTAGCATTTTTACCAAGCATCATATTTGATTTACCGGCAAATGAGTTTGATTCATGTATGAAAGTGGGAATCCTTTTTGCCTGTGCTACTCTTAACACAGGAAAACTTGAATAACCACCTACACCAATCACGGCATCTGGTTTAAATCTTTTTATAATGGAACGAACTTTTAAAAAACTTTTTGCCAGTTTATATGGTAAACCAACATTTTTTATCAAAGAACTTCTGTTGAACCCCGCTATATCTAACCCCTCAATTTTATATCCAGCCTGCGGTACTTTTTCCATTTCCATTTTCCCACTGGCTCCTACAAATAGTATTTCAATTTTTTCGTCAATCTTCTTCAATGCATTGGCGATTGCTATTGCCGGAAAAATATGTCCGCCGGTCCCGCCACCTGCTATTATCACTCTTTTACTCATTCAACTCAGTTATTTTACATATTCAGCTGCAGCTTTCCCTTCCAACTGTTCTGCATTTCTTGCCACACTTAATATTATGCCTATTGCGAGACAGGTAAAGATGAAACTTGTTCCACCCATACTTATTAGTGGCAGTGTAACACCAGTTACTGGAAACAAATTCACCGTTACGGCCATGTTTGCCACTGCCTGAATAGCCAATGTAAAACTCAGCCCCAATGCCAGGAATGCACCAAAGGCAAAAGGACATCGTTTAAAAATTCGTATACACCTGTATAGAAATACCAGATAGATAAACATGATGAATGCACCGCCTACTAATCCGTACTCTTCAATTATGATTGCATAAATAAAATCATTGTATGCCTGCGGTAAATAATCTCTTGTTGTGCTATTACCCGGACCAACACCAAACACACCGCCATTAGCAATAGCAATTTTTGCTTGGTTTACCTGGTATGCATCATTATCTGTTTCCTTGCTTCCATAAATAAAACTTTCCATCCTGCCAATCCATGTATCTACACGACCGAACAATGTGGAAGCAGTTTTCTTAACTGGAGCAACTACATCATCAGTAGTTGTCTTTCCATGTCGCATTACTGCTGCTGAAATAAGAAATACAATTGGTATCAATGCTATTCCGATTGTTGCCAGAACATGCTTTGTACTTACTCTTCCGATAAACAATAGCAGTAAACAACTTGCACCTAATAGTAACGCTGTAGATAAGTTAGCAGGAGCAATGAGTATACAGGTTAATGCTACTGGTGATATAACCGGGATGAATCCTTTTTTAAAATCCTTTATTACATCCTGCTTCTTACTAAGCAACCTTGCGAGGTACATGAAGAGAGCCAGTTTGGCGAAATCAGATGTCTGCATGGTCATATTGATCAACGGCAAACGAATCCATCTGCTGCCCTCATTCATTTTTACTCCAAAAAATAAAGTGTAGAATAATAATATCAGTGATATGCCAAATGCAATTTTTGCAACTCGTGAATAAAAAGTGTAGTTAACAAGATGCGCAAAATAAATTACCATTATACCAACGAGTATAAAAGCAATCTGTTTGAAAAGATATATTTCAGTATTGCCTTTATAATTTTTGTATGCCAAAGAACCTGTAGCACTGTAAACAGCCAGCAAGGAAACCAATGTAAGCAACACCACCAATGCCCAGATAACCCTGTCACCTTTTGTTTTGCTGATAAGATTATTGGTATTGAAGGAATTCCTCAAGCCGCTAAATCGTATGTCTTTTGCTATGTCCATTTATTAAGTTGGCAGTCGGCAATTTGCAGTTTCCTGCTATTGCACACTTCCATATTTTTTGACTTTTTAATTTTATCTACTTCTTATAAATCCTTTACCACTTGTTTAAACTGGTTACCCCTGTCTTCATAGTTTTTAAACAGATCAAAACTTGCACAAGCAGGGCTCAATAACACCACATCTCCTTTATCTGCAAAATGAAAAGCTGCATGTACCGCTTCTGCCGTTGTGGATGTATTTACTATCGTACTCACTTTATTTCCAAAAGCCTCATGTATCTTTCTGTTGTCTGTTCCCAGGCAAATAATTGCTTTTACTTTCTCATCCACCAATTCTTGAATCAGTGAATAGTCATTTCCTTTATCAACACCACCCAAAATCAAAATAGTTGGCTTTGTCATGGTTTCTAAAGCATACCAGGTAGAATTTACATTGGTTGCTTTACTGTCGTTAATAAACTCAATGCCACGAACTGTCGCCACATGCTCCATACGGTGTTCAAGATTTTGAAAATTCTGCACCGCATCACGGATTTTTTCTTTCCTGATGTCGAGTGTAGTGGCTGCCACACATGCTGCCATAGTATTATATTGATTGTGCTTCCCTTTTAATGCAAAATCAAATACACTCATTGTTGTAAAGTCCTGTCCTGTTCTTACGTACATGTCTCCGTCTTTAATAAATGCGCCGTTTGGCAATTCTTTTTTCATACTGATTGGCAGTTGGTTAGATTGAATATTGAATTTGTTTAGATATTCCATAGTTACTTCATCATCGCAGCAATAAATAAAATGATCTGTTGCCTGCTGATTCATTGTTATGCGAAACTTACTTTTTATATAATTGTCAAACTTGTAATCGTAACGGTCGAGGTGATCTTCTGTGATGTTTGTCAGGATAGCAATGTCCGGTCTGAATGTTATGATATCATCCAGTTGAAAACTGCTAACCTCTACTACATACATTGGAGAAGGATTTTCTGCAATTCTTCTTGCGAATGAATCACCAATATTTCCAACCAATGCACAGTCAAGACCTGCTTCGTGACAAATGTGATAAGTCAATACCGTTGTTGTTGTCTTTCCATTGCTTCCGGTAATTGCAATTATTTTACTATCCCCTTTGAAGCGAAAAGCCAGTTCTATTTCACTTATCACTTGTATTCCTTTTGCACGGATCAACTTCATCATTTCCGTTTTTTCAGGAATACCCGGGCTTTTCATCACTTCATCTGCATTCAGAATTTTATCTACTGAATGTTTGCCTTCTTCAAAATCAATTCCGGCATTCATCAACTCGTTACGATACTCATTTTTCAAAGAACTTCCATCCGAAAGAAACACATCATATCCCTGTTGCTTCGCCAGTAGTGCAGAACCCACACCACTTTCACCACCTCCCAATATGATAAACCTTTTACCCATGTTGACCTCACCCTCGTTCTCCCGATAAATCGGGAGAGGCCGGGTTTCATAACTTTTTTCAACTTCAGTACTATCTCTTCGACTTCTTATCCATGTTCAGCTACATCGCCGATGTACGGAACATGATTCTTCACAAGTATTGGATTCAAATACAACTGCACCACAATTCGGTAATCAGATCATTAGTTTTCTTCAGGCTTTGGTCTTGCCCGCCCGGATGACTCCGGTCGGACGGGGTTTTTCAATAATTATTTCTCAAAAGCAATTAATCTTATCTCATCTTCAATGTTGCAATACTTAACACCACCAATAACACTGTCACAATCCAGAACCGGGTTACAATCTTCACTTCATGATACCCTTTTACCTGATAGTGATGATGAAGCGGTGCTTTTAAAAACATTCTTTTCCCTATTCCGAATTTTCTTCTTGTGTATTTAAAATATCCCACTTGCAACATCACACTTATCGTTTCTACGAAAAAAACACCACAGAAAATCGGTATCAGCAATTCTTTGTGAACGATTATAGCCAGCGATGCAATGATTCCTCCCAGTGTCAAACTTCCTGTGTCGCCCATGAATATTTGTGCCGGGTAAGAGTTGTACCATAAGAAACCAATACAAGCTCCTATCATCGCCGCAATAAAAATGGACAGCTCACCAATGTTTGGTATGTACATGATATTTAAATAATCTGCAAAAACCAGGTTACCACTTGCATAGGCAAATATGCCAAGCAAGACTCCTATTATCGCCGACGTACCCGTTGCCAAACCATCTAGCCCATCTGTCAGATTCGAACCGTTCGAAACTGCAGTGATTATAAAAATCACCACCAATATGTAAAGAACCCATGTATAATCTCTCCACGAAGCCGGCAATAACTTTGAGTAGTTAAACTCATGATCCTTTACAAAAGGTATTGTTGTTATTGTCAGTGTATTCGCTTCAACAAAATATTTTGTTTTGCCATTTACATCTCTCGAAAAAACAGAAGAATCAGTCGGTGGCACTTTTCCCACATACTCTCTCCATATACTTACTTCGCTGTTGAAATAAAGTGTTGCTCCCACAGTAATTCCCAATCCAACCTGTCCTAAAATTTTAAACCACCCTGCCAGTCCATCACTTCCACCTTTTTTATATTGTTCACCTTTTTGCTGTGCTAATCTTTTTCCTCTTAGTTTCAAATAATCATCAATAAACCCGATGATGCCCAGCCAAACTGTACTGATCAGCATCAGTTGCACATATACTTTTGTCAGATCTGCCAGTAAAAGTGTTGGTATGATGATGGCAAGAATGATAATAATCCCTCCCATCGTTGGTGTGCCTCTTTTACTTTCTTCGCCTGCCAATCCTTCCTCCCGGATACTTTCGCTGATCTGCTTTTTTTGTAAGAACTTAATTAATTTCTTCCCGTAGAAAGTGGTAATAAACAAAGACAACAATACCGCCACCAACACCCGGAAAGTAATAAAGCCAAAGAGCCTGCTTCCCGGAAAACTTATTCCTTCACTATTTAACCATTCAAATAAGTGATACAGCATTATTGGTAATTGGTTTCTTCTTTTATTTATCTAACAGTTCAAACATCTCTTTCACTATTTCTTTATCGTCAAAGTGATTTTTCACTCCATTTATTTCCTGGTACTTCTCATGACCTTTTCCTGCAATCAGTATTATATCTTCCGGCTTTGCCAAACTGATTGCCGTCTTAATCGCTTCCTTCCTATCAACAATTGAGATATATTTTCTCTTATACGACACTGCCAATTCATCTTCCATATCTTTTATTATTTGTGCCGGATCTTCGCTTCTCGGATTGTCACTGGTAAAAATCACTCTGTCACTATGCTCACAAGCTGCTTCTGCCATCACTGGTCTTTTTGTTCTGTCCCTGTCGCCGCCACATCCCACAACCGTTATTACCTGTTCAAATCCTTTTTTCAATTTCTTTATTGTTGCCAGCACATTCAACAAGGCATCCGGTGTATGTGCATAATCAACTATCGCAATCACTTTTTCTTTTGGCGAAACTGAATAATCAAATCTGCCTTCTGCCCCTGTCAGCATACTTAATGCGGTTAATACTTCCTGTTTATCTTCTCCCAGGCAAATCGCTGCTCCATAAACGGCCAACAGGTTGTATGCATTAAATTCACCAATCAATCTGAAATGCACTTCCACTTCATTCACCGTCATCATCAAACCACTCAGGTTGTTATCCAAAATCTTTCCCTTGAATTCAGCAACGGTTTTTAAACTGTAGTAATACTTTTTTGCATTGGTATTCTGCAGCATCACCGTTCCTCTTTTATCATCTGCATTACTTATAGCGAACGCAGTAGATGATAATGAATCAAAGAAGGATTTCTTCACCCGGATGTACTCATCAAATGTTTTATGATAATCCAGGTGATCATGAGTGATATTGCTAAAAATGCCGCCTGCATATTTCAAACCGGTTGTTCTGTGCTGGTGAACCGCATGTGAACTTGTTTCCATAAACACATGAGTGCATCCTGCTTCCACCATCTGGCTCAATAAAAAATTAAGACTGACAGCATCCGGTGTGGTATGTGTGGCAGGCACTATTGTTTCACCAATCTGATTTTCTACAGTGCTTAACAATCCACATTTAAATCCCAAACTTGTAAAGAGCTTATATAATAATGTCGCAATTGTCGTTTTCCCGTTTGTTCCTGTCACACCTACCAACTTCACTTTCTCTGATGGCTTTCCGTAAAAATTATTTGCCATCAAGGCTGCTGCTATTGCACTGTCCTCTACCTGCACATAAGTGACTGCTTCTTTTTTATTAGCAGGCAACTCTTCACAAACAATAACCGCTGCTCCATTTTCTATTGCTTTCTCAATAAACTGATGTCCGTCTGCTGCTCCTCCCTTTACCGCTACAAATGCACCACCTGGTTTTATCTTCCTCGAATCAATCTGCAAATCCTTTACTTCCACTGATGTATTACCATCCACCAACCTTAAATTCACTTTATATAATACATCACTCAATAACACAGTTACTATTTACATTATTCAACTTAACTCCAATATCACCGTAATCCCTTTTGCCAATTCAGTTCCAGGTGCTACTGATTGCATGGTAATTTTTCCTTTTCCTCTTATCGCTACTTTAACTCCCATATTTTCTAACAGGTAAATAGCATCTTTTAAACCCATGCCTCTCACATTCGGCATTACCTGCTGGCGAACAGTTGTTGCTTTCACTACCGGTTGATTATTTTTTGCATATACACTGGCCCAGTTATTTTGTGCAACTGAATCTGTGTATTGCATTTTCATTGACTGATATACATTTTTTATATCATTAGCATAACCGGCATAATAAAATCCTGTACTGTCTTTTTTTGCAGCATACATTGAAGGATCTTTCTTTTCAACATACATTGCATAAAGCTTTGTTGCTATCTCCCTGAAAACAGGTGCTGCTACTGTTCCGCCATAATGCGATGCTGCATGTGGTTTTGTACGAATCAAAACAATACAGGTAAACTGTGGCTTATCTGCCGGAAAGTATCCTACAAATGTTGCCTGGTAAACACCATGATTATACTTAATCGGCCCGTCTGCCACATGTGATGTTCCTGTTTTACCTCCTATTGAAAATGGAACTCCTTTAAAAGCTCTTGTTGCTGTACCATCTGTAACAACTTGTTCCATGGAAGATCTTGCAGCCGCAATAACTTCCGATCTGCAAATATTTTCTTCCAATACTTCAGGTTGAATCTGTCTTGTTACAATCCCGTTACTCTGAATATTATTTACCAGATATGGTTTCATCATTCTACCATTGTTAGCAACAGCATTATATAATGTAAGTGTATGCAGCGGGCTAACCTGTATGGCATATCCAAAACTCATCCATAACATATTATGCAATCCTGCTTCTCCACCCTTGGTAGATAAAGGAGCCATCGTTGGCTTTGTAACATTCGTTAAATCAATTGGCGATCTTGAATCCAAATGAAACTTGTGATAATATTCTTTGATCTCTGAAGGATTATTTCCAAAAGCTTTATAGGCCAACATACTCATACCCACATTAGAACTATGCGCAAAACATCCTAGTACTGAAAGTGAAGTTGCTCTATGCCTTTCTGCATCTGTAACCATTTTACCAGCCACTTCTTTTCTTCCTGCACCGCCAACTTCTACCATATCATCAATCTTGCTGGTTCCTTTTTCTAACACTGATAATAGTGTTGCCAGTTTTATTGTAGAACCTGGCTCAGTTACTCTCAGTGCATAATTATCATCTTCCCAATACGAACCATCAGACCGACGACCGAGATTTGCCATCGCTTTTATTTTACCGGTACTGGTTTCCATTACAATGGCAGTGCCATAAGGACCTTCACATTGTAACATCATCCGCATCAATGCTGTCTCAGTAATGTCCTGCATGTTTACATCAATTGTTGTGTAAATATCTTTTCCATGCACAGGGTCAGTCTGCGTTCCTTCAACAGGAATTGCTGTACCGCCAGCAATAAACCGAACCAACTTTAAACCGTCATGACCACTTAATAATGTATCATAACTTTTTTCTAACCCAACATTCAGTTTTTTTGCTTTGTTGTTCTCGTCCTTAAATTCTCTTGATAAACCGATAGTACGATTAGCCAGTAACCCGAAAGGCGTTTCTCTCCTTGTAGTTACTTCCACAATAACACCACTTCTGTTTTTACCCATCTGCACATAAGGAAACTCCCGGAAGGTTTTATACTGTTCAAAACTTAATTTCTTTTTAAGCGGATAATATCTTTCATGCTTATTGAAAGCAGCCGTTAATTCTTTTTTATACTGCGCTGCAGATTTATCTGCGAAATAGTTTGACAGGTTAATAGCGAAAGAATCCACATTCTCATGAAAACGTTTTCCTTTCTTTTCTATTAAACCATCCGCATTAAAATCTAAGTAAATATCAAAAATGGGAATGGAGGTGCTGAGCATCTGGCCATCTTCACTATAGATGGTTCCTCTTTCAGCTTCGAGGGCAACAAACCGCTGATGCAGGCTGTCACTCATGCTACGCCAATGATTTCCCTGGAATTTTTGAATGTAGAAAGCTCTGCCGAGTACAAATATGCTTAGTACTGTTATTCCCAGAAAACTGAGATATACTCTCCAAAGTATGTCACGTTTTACTTCCAATGCCTCTTTAGTTATGTTCGTTGTTTAGTTGTATCCGTCCACCTTTCTTAACTCGGTCAAAAGGATTTTTTAGTCATCTTGCGAGGCGTAGCAGAAGCAACCTTTTTTGTTCCCAGCTACTGTTCTCTGTTCATCGTTCCGTTCGTTACTGAGCAAGTCGAAGTATCATCAATCAGCATCAGCCACTTCCTTCAGCACAACCGGCGATTCAACCAATTCTTTTAACCCCAATGGTTCTACCGCCTTTATCAATTCGCTTTGCTTGCTCTGGTACATCACTTTACTCTTCACCGATATATATTCGTACTTCAGTTCTTTTACTTCTTTTGCTGTCTGGTTAATTTTCCGAATGGTCTTATCTGAATAATGACCATTGTAGATATAAACTACCGCCAGCACTGCGAGGAACAAAAAGAACGGCACCTGCTTTACGATGGACTGATAATTCAGCCACCGCTTCCAACCTATAGAGGCCGGAGTTGAGTTCAGGTCCTGTTCTTTTTTGTTTTCTTGTTCCTGCATAATAATGAGTTGTTAGCTCGTTAGTTTTGCCCGCCCGGATGACTCCGGTCGGACGGGGTTTTTCATTTCTCCGACTTTTATCGAAGCCTGCCCCGCTTCAAGCGGGGGGTTGATTTCAAAGGATATAGATTTTCCAAAAATCTTTACACCTTTTGTATATACTAATTACCGTCCTGTTATTATTTGTTGTCGAAACCCAATCTTCATCATTAAATTTTTTCTGCCACTCTCATCTTCGCACTTCTCGATCTCGGATTTTCATTCATCTCTTTATCTGCCGGCACCATTGGTTTCTTTGTTATTATTTTCAATTCACTTTTCTGAACTGTATTGGTAAACGGATTCTCTTCGGGTTCTTCAAAAGAACCACGTCGGAAAAAATTCTTTACCAATCTATCTTCAAGGGAATGAAACGTAATGATGACTGCTCTCCCTCCTGGATTTAATAAGGATGGAATTTGCTGCAGCATTTCTTTTAACACACCTAATTCATCGTTCACTTCAATACGCAATGCCTGGAAAACCTGGGCGAAGTACTTATTTGGATTTCCTTTTACTATTTCACGGAGTGCATTCTTAAAACCATCAATCGTTTTTAATGATGTGTTGTTGCGAACCTGAACAATGGTCTTAGCTAAAGTTTTGGCGTTGGTTACTTCTCCATACTGTTCAAACAATTTATGTAATTGCTGTTCAGTATAAGTGTGCACCACATCAAAGGCAGTCAGGGTTTGGCGCTGGTCCATCCGCATATCCAGTTCTGCATTGAAACGAATAGAGAATCCTCTTTCCGCTTCGTTGAACTGGTGGCTGCTTACTCCAAGATCAGCCATGATGCCATCAACCGTTGTAATACCCTCTAGCTTTAGGAAACGTTGTAAGTGGCGAAAATTGTGTGAAACAAAAACTAATCTTTCGTCAGGCAGACCTGCCTGTCCGATAGGTAGGTTTTTTTTTGCATCGTCATCCTGATCAAAGGCTATCAACTTTCCTTTTTTACCAAGTCTTGATAAAATAGCTTTTGCATGTCCGCCGCCGCCAAAAGTGCAATCCACATAAATCCCATCCGGATTGATATGGAGAGCTTCGATGACTTCGTTTAACAGAACAGGAACATGGTAAACTTCGTCACTCATGTTTTCTGTTTAATTGTTTTCTTTCGCCATTACATCTTTCGCCAGGTCGCTAAATGCTTCCGGTGAAAATGAGTCAAAGAGCTGTTTGTACTTATTACTATCCCAGATTTCTAATTTGTTGACGGCCGCCACCAGAATGATATCTTTTTCCAGCGAAGCATGTCCTTTTAAATTCGGTGGCACCAAAATCCTTCCCGCCGTATCCGGCTCCACAAAAGTTGCCCCGTTTAAAAAGTTTCTTCTGAACTGTCTCACCTTAGGGTCAAAGTCGTTCAGCTTGCTGATATCATTAAAGAGCGGTTCCCAGTTTTTAACTGGATAAAGGGCTAAACACATTTCAAATCCCCTGTTGATAACAAAACGACCCAACTCCTCTTCCGGTAATTGCTTCTTGAAGCCTGCTGGTAACAGGAACCGCCCCTTGGCGTCTAATGTAGCCTCGAATTCTCCGAGAAAACCTGTCATTATCAGTGGTTTGGGTCAATTGATTTATTAATTGACACAAAATAACACTTTTTCCCACTTAACTACCAAATATTTTAATATTTAATTTTTCCCCATCGTCTTTTTATCTGAAAATCAATACAGTAAAGGCTTTCAGAGGGTGTGGGGAAATTTTGAAGAAAATGAGTGTGGATAGCCTGTGAATTGAGGTGGAAAACCTGTGAATAGCGATGTTTTTTGTTATTTCGCATAATTTATCTGCAATTTGAAACTCGATGAAACCCACTACAGCAGGATATTCTGGAACTCCATTAATCAATAAGCTTGGTATAAAACCAGCAATGAAAATTTTATTGATTAATCAACCGGATAACTATAATGATCTACTGGCGACCAATATTGCTGACAACAGGTTAAAGAAAAAGCCCGCCTGCCGGACGGGCAGGAAACACCTGACCTTGTTCATCTGTTTGTAAAAAGCAATAAAGAATTTGAAGTAGCGATGAAAAAGATAAAACCAGCTTGAAAAAAGAATACAGCCATCACTATCTGGGTTTCCTGGTATAAAAAGAGTGCAAAGATTCCAACGGATATTACAGAGGATGTGATCCGCAGTTATGCATTGAAAAATGATTTGGTTGATGTAAAAGTTTGTGCTGTGAGTGATGTATGGAGTGGATTGAAATTAGTTGTGCCGTTGAGAAAACGATAATACATTTGCACCTCAACAAATACAACAGTTAGTTGTGTTATGACCAACCCAAGAAATATATCTATACAAGACTACAGGTATTCTCTTCCGGAAGAAAAGATTGCAAAGTATCCGTTGGCAAAAAGAGACGATTCTAAATTGCTTGTTTACAACAACGGAGAAATTACAGAAGACATTTACAAAAATATAGCTGACCAGCTTCCCGAAAACAGTTTATTGATTTTTAATAATACCAAAGTAGTAGAAGCAAGACTTTTGTTTCAAAAATCCACTGGAGGTGTGATAGAAATATTCTGCCTTGAACCGCATGAACAGTATGCAGATATTACAACAGCCATGCTGCAAAAAGAAAAAGTCTTATGGAATTGTTTGGTTGGAGGTGCATCCAAATGGAAAAGCGGACAAATATTAGAAAAAAGAATACAGCATGAAGGAACAGCAATCATTCTTTCAGCAAACTATATTGAAAAAAGAACCGGTTCGTTTATTATTGAGTTATCCTGGATACCATCATCATTAAGTTTTGCGGAAGTGTTACATTTTGCCGGGGCCATTCCTCTCCCACCCTATATTAAAAGAGAAGTCGAAGAATCAGATCATGAAAGATACCAGACGGTGTATGCCGAATTTGATGGCTCTGTTGCTGCTCCAACAGCAGGATTACATTTTACGGATTCTATTTTTGAACAACTGGAAAACAAAAACATTCAGAAAGATTTTGTAACACTGCATGTTGGTGCCGGCACTTTCAAACCTGTAAAGAGTGAAACAATGGAAGAGCATGATATGCATGCCGAATGGATTGATGTATCAAAAGGAACAATTAAAAACATTTTAAATAATCTTGACAAAAATATTATTGTTGTTGGCACCACTTCTCTCAGAACAATTGAAAGTTTGTATTGGATGGGAGTGAAAAAGTTGGGAGCCTGCCTACCGGACAGGCAGGTCGGGAGTCAGGAGTCAGAAAGTTCAGCTTATGTTTTGCAATGGGAAGCTTATGAATTATCGGAAGAAACTATTTCCGTTAAAGATGCTTTGCAATCTTTGCTTGACTGGATGAATCAAAATAAAATGGAAAGACTCATAACCAAAACCCAAATACTGATTGCACCGGGTTATCAGTTCAAAATAATAAAAGGGTTGATAACAAATTTTCATCAGCCACAATCTACTTTACTTTTATTAGTTGCTGCCTTGATAGGTGATGATTGGAAAAAAGTTTATGACTATGCCTTACAAAATGATTTTCGATTCCTTAGCTATGGTGACGGGAGTTTATTGTGGAGCCTTTCGGCAAACTTAGTATCTCTATAACTAAGCCTTCGTTAATGGCAGATCAACAGTAAAGGTGCTACCCTTCCCTAATGTGCTCTCAGCTTTAATATCCCCTTCATGTGCTTCCACCATTGTTTTTACATAGCTTAATCCTAATCCAAAGCCTTTTACATTATGAACATTTCCGGTATGTGCTCTGTAAAAACGTTCAAAAACTCTTTTTACTGTATCCCGGTTCATTCCTATGCCGTTATCCTCTATTTTCATTATAAAATTCTTCCCGTTGGATTGAGTTGACAATTTAATCAATGGTGGAGTATTTTCTTTTGCATATTTTACTGCATTGTCCATCAGGTTGTTGACGAGATTAAGAAAGTGAACTTCATCAGTATTAATTAAATCATTCTTTGCATTTAATGCCAGTTCTATTTTCCCTTTCTTATCCTCCAGTTGTAATGCAAAATTATCGACAGTATCTTTTATCAGATCATGTACATGCACCGGTTCAAGATTTAAATCAATGTCCTGTTTTTCTAATTGTGAAGCTCTCAGTATAGTTTCCACCTGCCGGTTCATCCGCTGGTTCTCTTCTTTTATTATTTCGCTGAAGTAGCCAAGTTTATCCCTGTCGCCAATAACCTTTTCATTTTTCATAGCATCTACTGCCAATGAAATAGTGGCTATAGGTGTTTTAAATTCGTGGGTCATATTATTGATGAAATCATTTTT
>JBBSJN010000025.1:0-22522 GCA_038257235.1 Chitinophagales bacterium | reverse complement strand
GTTGGCCCACACCAAAGCCAATACCATAGAATATTAAAATGCCAAAAATTGTTTGCAGCAGGTAATTTGTTAATGCCATTCTGCCAACGGGAGCAAATACACTCAATTTATTTATACCTTTTGTCTTAACCCAAAAAAGACAAACAGCAGAAACATAAGCAAGGCTTAGTGGCACCACACCAATTGCATAAAAAAAAGTATCCAGCAATCCCCATACACTTTGATAAACATTTTTACCATCTCCTTCAAACCATGCCATTGCAAAGCTGGCGGGTAACCCAATTACAAAACCCCATAGCATTAATTTTTTAAATAGCGTAGCATAATTAGAAAGGTTGGCATACATCATTTTTCTACCTACATAAAACCCAATTAGAAACATTCCCAATACTTTGGGAAATCTGTTGTTGTTTAAAAGCGATTGATACCGGTAAATAAAAGAAGAGCTCTGATAGTTTCTCCATTCCTGCCATCCGCTTCCTTCTTTAAAAAGATAGGTTCGCCAGCCATCATCTATTGGTACACCCGTTCTTTTATCTATAGCTTCTGCAAAGGGTTGTAAAAAATCGCCGGGATTTACTTGCAACAAAACTTTTATTACATCAATGGCTAAAGGAGAAACTATCAGCACAACAGCCCAGATCAATAATCCTTTATCAGAAAATTTTTTGAAAAATGGTAAAACAAAACCCAACATTGCATACAGCAAAAGAATATCCCCTTCCCATAAAAAGTATATATGAACTACGCCAATTAAAAAAAGTATGGCGATGCGCCTGTAAAAAACTTTAAACGCATTTATTCCCTTTTGCTCATTCCGGATAATAATTATTGAAAAGCCAATACCAAAGAGAAGAGAAAAAAGAGAATAAAATTTTCCTTCTACTAACATGATTTGTAAAAACGATATTACTTTATCTAAAGGATAGGTTGAAAATAGCTGTTTAGATTTTTCAGTAAAATTACCATAGCCCGTAAACCCATAAATATTATTGATAAAAATGCCGAGTATCGCTATGCCCCTAAGTACATCTAATATAGGTGACCGATCTGAATATTTTACAGGATTTATTGATGTCATACTTTTAATCATCTTTTTTTGTTAGGTAAGCGCAATTCAAAGGAGTGATCCACTTTTGTTAAAAGAAAAGAAACCACATACAAGGATTAATTCGTTCATATAAATATTATTTTATTGTTAAATACATCTTTAATCAATTGAATTATTATTTTCATCAGCCTTTCGTTTCTTCATTGGCTGCCGCTTCCCATACGTCAAGCTACGCATTCCCATTCCAGCGGATTTACTATTCATAAATAACTCAACAACCATTTTTCTTTATGTGCTGTTTTGTACTTGTCATACCACCTGCACAAAGGATATAACAAAAGGACAATACCCATCCATACCAGATAAGTAAAGCCTAATGAAAATCCATAGTCCTTTAATTGCGGATCTAACCATGTCCTGCGCCTTAAGATCATATCACTCCAATCATATCCCGAGAATTCAGCCGCAAACATCGCAGCAAAGTGTATCAGGTAGATATGCAAAATGTAATAAAAGAATGGTACCCTTCCTATGATTATGATTGGCTTTGCAACCTTACCTGAAGTTTTTTCTGTAAACGCTAACAAAATCAGGGCTGGTCCTAAGGTCATCAACGTATAGAGCAATGATGGTGGATATTTAGTAGTATTTAAAAATGACATAACAGTAAATCCGGCAGATGTCTGGTGACTCCAGGGTTGCGGATCGCCATAAATATTCATGAAGCGAAAAAGAACAAAGGCGAAAACCATTAGTGAGCCTATGATTAACAACCATTTCTTTCGTACTACCGGCGCTATTTCCGATTTGTACAGACTTCCAAAACAATAACCCATCGCCATGATGCCTATCCATGGCAAAACGGGATAAGTCACCCGAATAATTCGTGCCCCACTAATCTGAATTAGCTTCGGCTCATGTACTGCCGCCCAGAGGAAGTTATTAAAATGAATGCTATCAAGAAGATTATGGCCCGCCACGATAAGAAGTCCAATAAGGAATATCACTGTTCTTGAAAGGTGAATTAACCCGGCTAAGACAATCATGCTTATTCCTAATGCCCAAATTACCTGCAGACCAATGAATGGCAATTTAATATTAAACGACCAGCCAAAATTGACAACAGTGACTTCCAGCAAGAGCAGCCATAAGCCTCTTTTGAGCAGAAAAAAAGAAATCTCTTTTTTTGTTTTTCTTTGCCCCGAAAGGAAAGTAGATGTGCCCGCAAGAAAAACGAATACAGGTGCACAAAAATGAGTAATCCATCTTGTGAAAAACATCATCGGTGTGGTTTGCGAAAGATCTTCAGGATCAAACCTGAGCGAATCGGCATGAAAATAATCTCTTGTATGATCGAGTGCCATAATGATCATTACAATACCCCTCAAAAGATCAATTGAAGTGATGCGTTTGGTAGCAGCTAAAGGCAGAATGAATATATTTTTGTCAGCCTTTAAGTTTTCGTTATTTGCTATCATGATAACATATAAATTAAGCAGAATAATTATTAGGGAATGATCTTTTCCGCAATTGTTTTTTTCTTCATCGGCTGCATCTTCCCATAAGTCAAACTGCGCCATACCCATTCTAAGGGACCAAAATAAAAAAACCTTAGCCAGATTCCTGAGAACAGAATCTGAAATATCCAGATACCCAATAAAACAAGGTAAGCTTCATAACGCTGTAAATCTCCATACAGCCCAAATCCAAAGCCATAAAATATTATTCCGCAAATAATGGACTGCCCCAAATAATTTGTAAAAGCCATTTGCCCGGTAGGGCGCATGATGTTAAAAAACCATTTAAAAATACCAGACTTATACATCAGCATTATCAGCCCAAAAAAACCAAGCGACCGGAAGGTACGGTCAATGTTATACCACTCAAAAGATGTCTGCCGTGCATATTCAAACCAGTTAAAATTTAATTGAATGCCTGAATGCAAACGCAGGTATGCCAGGCCAATGCCAACACTTAAACCAACTATACATAGCCAGGCATAAACCCTTGTATTAGCCTTGCCGGTTAATATCCCCATTTTGTAAAATGCCATACCAATAAACATAAATTGCAGAATATCCCAAAGGGAGAGATAAGTATAGTGTACTATTTGATCCAGATATCTGTTAGAACGATAAGAATAAATATCACTATAGCCGCTGTGCATGATTTCCTTTGTTTTTTCAAACCGCTTTCGCATCGCAGCCATGCTTGTCTCCTCTTTAAATTCCTGCATTTCATGTAGTCTTTGTTTTTGCAGATGACTTAATTTAGTAATGCTGGTATCCATTGCAGCTATTAGTTCTCCCTGCTGTATTTTTTGTTTATCCAGGTAAAGATTCCTGTTTTCTCTTGCTGACATGAGCAACAGGCAAACAAATGCCGCAATCAATAATTTTTTGGCAGGAAGATTCCTGAAGGCAAATAAGATAAATCCCATGCAGGCATAATCAAATAAAATGTCACCATTCCATAACAATAAGAACACATCGATGAGCGAAAAAACGATAAGCCATAGCATACGGCGCACAAAATATTCTGCTGGCAACATGCCCGGTAATTTTTTTTCTTTTGCAGCAAGAAACAGTATGACCCCGGCACCGAATAACATAGAGAATAAAGCCCGTTGTGTTCCATCTGGTATTACACTAACGAAGTACCATAAATAATAATTAATGCCCGTTTCATTATTAACAACGGGGTTATAGGCGCCTATTCCAAAGGAGGGTAAGTTCATCATAAGTATACCAAGTATGGCTATACCCCGCAAACTGTCGAGAATAGTAATTCTTTCTTGCCCCATTACAGGGGCAGCGATGTTGGTTTGCTCGTTCATTATTTTGACTGCATTTGGTTATTGTCCTTTTTCAGTTTTAAAAGTCTTCCATATGTCAACATTCTCCATATCCATTCCAGTGGCCCGTAATTAAAATAAGTCATCCAAATCTTGCTATAAATTACCTGTCGGAAGAAAATTCCTATTGCAATAGGCATAAAAAAAGCAGGCCCAAATTTAGCGCCCAGGCCCATTCCAATTCCATAATAAATAGCAATAGCCATAATTGATTGCATAAAATAGTTGGTAAGTGCCATTCGCCCAACATGTCGCAAAGGCTTTAGCTGTGGTATCATTTTCCCATTTACATACCATAATGCAATGGTGGCCGCATAACCGAGGGCAAGTGGCGCCACATTTAAGGCATAAAAAAGAGTATCGAAAAGGCCTGATGCTGCCGGTAATCTTTTACCATCCATTTCAAAATAAGCATGCAATAAACCAGCGGGGATTCCAAGGCCCCATCCCAACCACTGTACTTTTTTTAACATGGGTTTGAATTGTTTCAACTGCATGAAAATCTGATGCCTTCCTATATACAAACCCAGCAAAAACATGGCTAACACTTTCACCGGCCGGTTGCTATCCATCCTTAAATACCAGCCAAACCATATACCGCTGCTGTTCCAATCAAGGATGTGCTTGTAATCCTTATTAACAAGCAGCCAGGTGGCTGCATTCTCCTCTGAAAGCCCAATAACTTTGTCTCTGGCAACAGCCGCTTCTAAAAATGGTTTACTCACATTTAATTTGCCATCCGACAAAACTTTTAATAGGTCAAAGATTAAGGGAGATAGCAGCAGGCATATAGCAAGTATCAGTAATGTTTTGTCACTTACATTTCTGAACAAAGGCAAAAAAATTCCAACGATTGCATAAAACATAAGGATATCTCCATCCCATATCAGCAGGCAATGAGCAATACCAAAAAGTAGTAAAACAAAAAGACGACGATAAAATATGGTCAACCCATTTCGGCCGGCATTTTTATTCCGTAAAAAAATAATAGAGAATCCAATCCCGAAAAGTAATGAAAACAGAGAGTAAAATTTTCCATCTATAAAAACATAATGAACCCAGGCTAACCACTTATCTATGGCAGCAGTAGAAAAACCTGCTGTAACCCCCGGGTTTTGCATCACATAAAATGAAAACACCGCTGAATTAGCCAGCAGAATTCCCAGCAGTGCAAATCCTCTTAAGATGTCCAAAATATCTGCCCGTTCATTGTTTAACAAGGGGCCATTGTTGGATGGGTGCATAAAATTGATTATAAAAAGCTCCACGATCTTCCGATGGTTGAAATATTCTTATCCTTTTTATATGAATTGTTATGTTCTTATAAAGTTTTTTTTGAGGAAAAAATTTATACAACTCTTTTGAAGAACTAATTAAGTTAGCTTTTATTTAAAGGGTTCTCATTTTTGTCATTGTATTTTGTTTGTAAATTATTATTATTTTAAATAAAAATAAGATGTTATCACTTCAAATTCTTATCAAACCAATCCACAAACTCCTTCAACTCCGGCATCATATCATTAGGATTATGGTCGCCGCCTTTTTTGATAATAAATTTATTCGCCACACCGGCTTCCTCCATTTTGGAAATAAATGTTTTGGATTGTTGTATAGGTACTGTCTTATCAGCATCACCATGTATAATAAAAACCGGTGGGTCATCAGAAGTTATTGCATAGATAGGAGAGATTTCTCTTCCAATCTTATTTCTGGCACTGCTATCAGTAACAAAATCAAAAGTTCTTGTTTTATTATTCCACAACCTGAAATCAAATGCGCCATAAACTCCTGCACCTTTCAGCAGGTCGCCTAAGTTCAGCATATTGCCACCAGTAACACCCCAGTTAAGCACATCCGTTGGTGGATATAATACTGCTGCGGCCTGCACTCTGGACGACATACGATCAATAGGATCGGCTGCATCAGCATTAATTTTATCATCAGCCATGGCAACAGCTAGCGAAAGATGGCCTCCGGCAGAACCACCATGAATGCCAAATTTGTTGGGATCAATTTTAAATTTTTCTGCATTGTACCGGATATATCGTACAGCTCTTTTTACATCTTCAATTTCGTCAGGTATTGCATAGCGGGGCTGCGAACCGAGTATGACAAGAAAAACAGTAAAGCCTTTATCCAGATACATGGACGATGGACGAACAGATCTTTCTGCCTGCTGATAAGATGAAATCCAGTTGCCTGCCATTACCCAGATAACCGATTTGCCATTGTTATTCCCTTTTGGTTTCAGGTGCAGCATCGTTAAAGCGATTCCATCTTTTCTACCATAAATCAGTTCTTCTATGTTGTAATTGCTGTTTGCTTTTTCTCTTAATTCATCAATCGTTGATTTCCATTTCTTGTCAGATTGTAAGGACATAAAATCTTTATCCTTGGCTATTGCATTAACATCGGCCGGAGATACTTTATCTGACTTTTCAATTTTTTCTAATGCCTTCATTGCATTATCTGCATCGTTTGCCAATGCCCAGCTATTCGCTGCTTTCCAATACCAGTTCAGCTCGGCATCTTTCCCCTGTTTTTCAATTGCCTTCTCAATGTTTTTTGCCGCAGCTTTATACTCTTTTGCTTTTAAAAGAGAGTCGCCGGTTTTATATAATTCGTCAGCTGATTGACTAAACACAATTTGTGAGACGATAAGGCTGAAGAGAAAGAATAATTTATTTTTCATAATTATTTGATTGTTGTTGATGATATTGAAATTAGTTTAAAAATTTTAAGTTGTGCCGGAATAATTTAACCCTTTGACGAAGGTATTAGTTTTCATGTTTTCAAGGCTCGGAGAGCCATCCCGAAAACTTTCGGGATGGTAGTAAAAAAATTGTTTTTGCGATTTCTACAACCCAACCTTTTACATATTTTAAAAATGTCGCCCCGCTGGGGCTAAAAGAATTCATGGAAATATTTTTTACTACCAATACGTCGCCACTCTGTGGCTGAAAAAATTTTACGTTGTGCCGGATTAATTTAATACTGTAAGTTTGGAATCATGAATTAGCACAACAATTTAATAAAGATAATCATGGAAAGAAAACATTTCTTAAAAACTACCGGCCTGGCAGCGGCAGCAGTTGCATTAAACCCTTCAATGGATTTGTTTGCACAAAAAAACAGGGCAGGCGAAAAAGTGAAACTGGCTATTATTGGTACAGGTCTTCGGGGCCAAAACCATCTAGACCTCTTGTTGCGAAGAGAGGATGTAGAGTTGGTTGCCATTTGCGACATTAGCGATAGAATGCTTGCCACTGCCAAAGAAATGATCAATAAAAGTGGAAAGAAAATGCCGGCGGTATTTACCGGTGATGATTATGCATGGAAGAAAATGCTGGAGTTAAAAGGCCTGGATGCTGTCATCATTGCAACACCCTGGGAATGGCATAAGCCGATGATAATTGGTTCGCTGGAAGCAGGAATAAAATATGTAGGTACAGAAGTGATGCTCGGCATTACACTGCAGGATCATTGGGATGTAGTGAAAGCTGCTGAAAAATATACTGCACAGGTAATGATGCTGGAAAATGTTTGTTATCGCAGAGATGTGATGGCCGTATTGAATATGGTGAGGCAAGGATTATTTGGCGAAATGATTCACCTGCAAGGTGGTTATCAGCATGACCTGCGGGAAGTAAAATTTAATGACGGTGTAAAACCTTATGGCGGTGGTTGCGAATTTGGAGACAAAGGTTTTTCAGAAGCACATTGGCGAACATTACATTCCGTACACCGCAATGGCGATCTGTATCCTACACATGGCATTGGGCCGATTGCACATTATATCAATATCAACAGGGGAAACCGTTTTTTAAATCTTTGTTCCTTTTCAAGTAAAACAAGAGGATTGCATGAGTATGTCGTAAAAACCTGTGGTGCCGATAGTAAGAATGCAAAAGTGGAATTTAAGTTGGGCGATGTAGTTACTACTTCCATTAAATGTGCGAATGGCGAAACTATTTTATTGCAGCATGATACCAGTTTGCCAAGGCCTTATTCATTAGGTTTTCGGGTGCAGGGTACAGGCGGCATCTGGATGGATGTGAATAAAGGTATTTATATAGAAGGGAAATCTGAAAAGCCGCATCAATGGGATAATGCAAAAAAATGGCTGGATGAACATGACCATCCGTTGTGGAAGCGATATGGATCCGATGCACAGGGAGCAGGCCATGGCGGCATGGATTTTTTTGTAATACATTCTTTCATTGAATCAGTTAAAAGAAAATTACCAACGCCAATGGATGTGTATGATGCAGCAGCATGGAGTGCCATTACTCCGTTAAGTGAGCAGTCTGTTGAACTCGGAAATGAAACGGTAGATTTCCCTGATTTTACCGGCGGGCAGTGGATGTACAAGAAACCTTTGTTTGCATTCAATGATGATTATTAATTACTGAAAATGCTGCAATCCGTTTTAGAAAAATATGGATTTGATAATACTGCAACCGTTTCTGTTTTTGGCAGTGGACTTATCAATAGTACCTGGAAGGTTTCTACAAGTGATGATGAATACATTTTGCAACGGGTGAATGATTCAGTTTTTAAAACACCTAAGGATATTTCTGCTAATATTGAATTGATTGGCGATTACCTGTCGGCGTTTCATCCTACCTATAAATTTGTTGCTCCAATTAAAAGTTCAGCCGGTGAAGAAATGATTCATCTGGAAGAGGAAGGTTATTTCCGGATGTTTCCATTTGTCAAAGGCTCGCATACTATTGACGTAGTAGAAACACCAGAACAAGCTTATGAGGCAGCTGCTCAGTTTGGGAAGTTTACTGACCGATTGAAGGATTTTGATGTAAGCAAATTAAAGATCACCATTCCGGGTTTTCATAATCTTGCTGACCGGTATAAGGAATTCTTGCTGGCAGTAGACAATGGGAATGAGCAACGCATAGCTGAGTCAAAAGAACTGATTAATACACTTATCAGTTATAAAGACATTGTGACTGTATATGAGCAAATTAAAATGGATGCTGCTTTTAAACTTCGGGTAATGCATCATGATACAAAGATCAGCAATGTTTTATTTGATAATAACAATAAGGGTATTTGTGTGATTGATCTGGATACAGTAATGCCGGGATATTTTTTTAGTGATGTGGGAGATATGATGCGTACTTATTTATCGCCGGTGAGTGAAGAAGAAAAGGATTTTGTTATGATTGAAATCCGGGAAGATTTTTATAGGGCGATTGTTCGGGGATATTATTCAGGAATGAAAGGCAACCTGACCACTACTGAGAAAGATTATTTTTTTTATGCAGGAGAATTTATGATTTATATGCAGGCTATCCGTTTTTTAATTGATCATTTGAATAATGATATTTATTATGGCGCAAAATATACGGGTCACAATTTTATAAGGGCCGCCAATCAGCTTACTCTTTTAAAAAAATTAAAGGAGAAGAAGAATTTGTTATCGGCCATTCAGTTTTTTTAATCATCAGTCTTTGATGTTGATTACAGATTGCCGTTGTCTGTTTACCTGCAACTGTACAACATCCGGTCTTGAATAATGACCTGATGCGTCAAAGTTTTGTCTTTCCTCTCTTACCCGTTGATGATTGATTGTGACAACAAATAAACCATCTGTTTTTTCCTGGGGCGGCAATACCCAGTTTCCATCCGGCCCTGCCACACATGTGCCGCCGTCGGCTAACCATTCAGGGGCATTGGATATTATTTCACCGGCATGCAGAACTGATTTATCAATATCTTTTTTTTGTAGAATAGAAGAAACAGATACAACAAAAGATCTGGATTCTTTGGCAATAAATCTGGTTATATCAACCGTATTTCTTACACTGCCTGGCCAGATGGCAATATGCAGATCTTCGCCCTGTGCATATAAAGCAGAGCGGACTAAGGGCATCCAGTTTTCCCAGCAGTTTAAAGCGCCGACAGTAAACTTTCCGAGTGGGTGTACTCTCAATCCATGCCCGTCGCCCGGGGACCAGGAAAGCCTTTCTTCATAAGTTGGTATTAATTTTCTGTGTATTGATTGTATCGTACCTGATTTATCAATATAAATCAGCGAACAATAAAGGCTGTGATTGCCACGGTCTGCTGCCAGTTCAATAGTACCGATTACTGCTGCAATATTTTTTTGTTTACAAATAGAACTGATTGATTGCAGGTCACCGGCTTCAATCTGAACAGCCTGCTGCATATACCATGCATGCATCTCTTTTTGAAATTTACTTTCAAACTTTGCACCATCTGTCAATTCAATCCAGAAAGGGTAACCGGGCAGGAATGCTTCACCAAAAATAACGATATCACATTTTTTAGCAGCGGCATCATTAATATGGTTTATTATTTTTTCAATTGTCTTTTCTTTTTGTAACCATACCGGTGCGGTTTGTACTAGTCCCAGTGTAACGGTTTCTGAAATTGCTGTGGCCATATTATTGTAATGCTTTAATTGAGTTATAGTCGTAAATAAAAAATCCCTTCTTATTTGCCTTTGCACAATTCCTCATTGCGATGGCTACTTTTCGGCCATGTATTGGTTTGTATTTTGCAGGCACTAAAAAAGAAAGAGAAGACATCAACTTTTTAGAAATCCATTCTGCTGGTCTATTTTCTTTTCTGTCGCCCAGTAAAACTGAAGGCCGCATAATATGTACTGATTCTATTTCTACAGACTCTATTGCTTCTTCTATTTCTCCTTTCAATTGAAGATAGAAATTTTTGCTTTTGCTGTTTGCTCCTACCGAAGACACCAGCACAAATATTTCGCAGCCGGTCATTTTAGAAAATCTTGCTGCATTCACGGCAATATCGTAATCAATTTTTCGATAAGCTTCTTTATCACCTTTTACTTTTTTCTTTGTGGTGCCAATAGAACAAAACACCACATCACTGTTGCTTAATGCTACCAGCATTGAATCACCGTCATTAAAATCCACCAGGTGCTTTTCCAATTTGGGATGAGAAAAATCTATTGGTCGCCGGATCAGAATTTTAACGGTATCAAAGTATTCGTCTTGCAATAATTCTTCCAGTAAATAATTGCCAATAAGCCCGGTGGCGCCAATAAGGGTTGCTGTCATATTGAGATAAGATTATTTCTTAATAATTTTTGTAATAGCTGGTTGTGCAATGATAATTAATACTACAAAAATGATCAGGCCAATCATGATAGCCGGGTTATTTCGCAGTTGTTCAATGGATGCAAGCACAATAGCAGTAAGGCAACATAGCGATCCTGCCAAACATAGAAATCTGTATTTTACTTTCTGTAAAAATGCTAACAGGTTGACAATTCCGAAGGTGAACAGGAAGATCAGGCTGGCCGCATCTACCAGTGTCTCCAATGAACCAATCATCGCCATTAATGCTGCCAGTCCGGAAATGAGGATAATAGCATAATAGGGCATACCTGACTTATTTTTTTTTCCAAGTTGTTCCGGCAGATCGTTTTTCTTAGAAACATGTACCATTAATCTTGCCGTTGAAAAAAGAGTGGCGTTAATTGCAGAACCAGTTGAAAAAGCCGCTGCAATGGTTATTAGTAAAAGCCCGGTAAATCCTAATGCCTTTTCGCCTGCGATTGACAACGCAATCTCCTTCTGTTCTGCCAATGTACCGGCACCCACCAACATGGTGGCACCAAATGTAACCAGCACATAGATAAGCATCACTGCAATAACAGCTGAGATGGTGGCTTTGGGCATATTTTTTTCAGGTTTCCTGATCACATGATAATCGTAAGCCAATAATTGAAAACCTTCGTATGCCATAAAAATGGTGGCGGCACCAATGATGGCTGTGTGCCATGATCTTATTTCGATGCCCGCTGTAAGTTGTGCGGGATTCCATTCTATAATTCCAAAAAGTGACAAACCCAGCAAAATAAATAGTTTGCCCCATACTGTGATGATCTCTAGTTTCGAAGATTCTTCAACTCCCCGTAAATTGATCCAGGATAAAAATGCAATGATGATAAAGGCAAGAACTTTTGGAAACCAGCTTCCCAAATGAAATACATGAGCCACATAATGTCCGAAAGTGAATGCATATACTGCGATTGTAAGTATATACCCAAGCATCAATATCCAGGATAAACTTGCAGCTAAACCATTTTTCTTATTTTCTCTTAAATAGGTATAAACGCCTCCGCTCTCCTTGTATTTTACGGTTAACTGGCTATAGCTATGTGCTGCAATTAATGCAATTAATCCGCCTATAACAAAACTGAGCCAGGCCCATTGTCCTGCAATAGCAATAATAACTCCCAATACTGAAAAAATTCCTCCGCCGATCATGCCACCTACAGCCATTGACCAGGTGGCATTGAAGCTCATTTTCTCATTTTTTATTTTCATATTGGATGAAATTTTCTAAAAAAAATAATCCCAATTCTGCCCAATATTGGTAATTTGTTATAAAAGGATTCTTAAAACATCCTGTTCCTGCCAAATTAGCTTATTCAGACTTAATGAAAAAATAAGGATGTTTGCAGTATGGGAATTCAGGAAAATATTTCACTAAAACCATATAATACATTTGGAATAAATGTAATGGCTCATTATTTCGCAACCTTCAGCAATGAAGAAGAATTGGCAGAACTCCTGACTACTAACTTAAAGCTCCGGACTCTTGTACTCGGTGGTGGTAGTAATATTCTTTTTACACAGCATTTTGACGGACTGGTATTAAAAAATGAAATTAAAGGAATCAACGAACTACATGAGGATAATGAATATGTGTATGTGAAAGCAGGAGCAGGGGAGAACTGGCATCAGTTTGTTTTGTATTGTATCAATAGAAATTGGGGTGGGGTGGAAAATCTTTCATTAATACCGGGCAATGTTGGTGCATCGCCTATGCAGAATATCGGTGCTTATGGAGTGGAGTTGAATGATGTATTCTTTTCGCTGGAAGCATATCAGGTTAATGAGAAAAAGATTTTATCCTTTTCAAGAAACGATTGTGAATTTGGTTACCGGGAGAGTGTTTTCAAAAAAAGATATAAAGACCAGTTTGTAATACTGAATGTAACGTATCAGTTAAGGAAGCATCCAATCTTCAATATCAGTTACGGTGCTATTGAACAGGAGTTGGAAAGAATAGGAGTGAAGGAACTTTCCATCAAAGCAATTTCAGATGCAGTTATCAATATTCGTTCTTCCAAACTACCCAACCCATTAGAGATTGGTAATGCTGGAAGTTTTTTTAAAAACCCAGAAGTGAGTGACGAACAATTTTCAATACTCAAAACACAATTTCCACCGATTGTCGGTTATTCATTAGAAAACGGGAATGTAAAACTGGCGGCTGGCTGGTTGATAGAACAATGCGGTCCAGCCAAAGGCGGGACAAGTTGGAAAGGATTTCGCAAAGGCGATGCTGGTTGCCACAGCAAACAAGCATTGGTGCTGGTTAATTATGGCAATGCAAAAGGCAATGAAATATTTGACCTCAGTGAAATGATTTTACAAAGTGTAAAAGATAAATTTGACATAATCCTGGAAAGAGAAGTAAATATTATTTAGAAGCAGCAAAAAACCTGATCTAATAATCTAGTGAAGTATATGCAGAATTTTTATCGAATCATATTTGGCGGCTTCTTGTTGATTTCTTTTTCAGCTACAGCTCAACATAAGGTTTCTAAACATGCAAGCCAGTTACAATTAGAAGTATTGGGTCGGGGTGGTTTGTTTTCGCTTAACTATGATGCAAGATTTGCAAAAAGGGAGAAGGGAATTGGTTATAGCATTGGGATTGGTGGTGCTCCATTAGGGTTAGGGGGCTATTCCTGCAATGATGGATTTCAATTGTCAATACCTGTTAGTTTAAATTACCTGGCAGGAAAAAACAAGCATTTATTTGAATTGGGAGCAGGCTTTGTTCCTGTGCTTATTTCAGGTACAAAAGTTTTTTGTACACTTCCGCCAGATAAAAAATATTTTTTTAGTGATGACACCGGAAGCTATGGCTATTTACTTGCCGGGTACAGGTATCAACCAATGAGTAAAAAATTGACCTATCGTATTTTTGTCAGCCCTTTATTTCAAACAGAGTACAATACCAAATTTTGGGGCGGAGGTAGTGTTGGAATAAGACTTTAAAGTAAAGTTTTTTTATAAATTATGATTATTAAACAATCTGTATGAAATTAATTTTTGCTTTTTCGTTTATTATGCTTTCAATATCGGGATATGGGCAAAACATACAGATTCAATCATTGAATATTGAATTGGGAAAGAATGGTCTTTTAGGTAATATTATTTACGATTATAAATTCTCAAAGACTCATTTTGGTTTTAGAGCTGGAGCAGGTACAAATTTTTCAAAATACCTACAGGCTCGTACAGCTACAATTGGTGCATATAAACTATTCGGTGTAAACTATAGTTATTTTGAGTTGGGAGCAGATATTCAATATTTATATATTAGTGAAGTAAGCGATGATCAGAAAGGGTTTGCCTTTGTTTATCCAGATTTCTCGACAAAAACCTTTTACTCTTCATTAAATATTGGTTATAGAAAGTATAACAAGAAAACATTGCTCCGTGCAGGGGTTTCACCCGGTTTTACCAAGCATGGGTTTTTACCGGGTGCTTATTTGTCTTTTGGATTTAGCTGGTAAAAATATTTTTTGAAATGAATATGCTTATAAAGAAGTAAGTCTGACAAAAGCAAAAAGCTCCCACTTTACCTGTAATATCTAAGCTTCCTCATCAAACTCTTCTTCATAATCTTTACTGTCAAAGCTCATCATACTTCCCATCAGGTCTTTAAACTCTACTTTGTTTTCAAAGATCTTTTTACTGATAAGCGAATAAGATGAAAGACCATGCAACACAAACTCCATCAGCAATGCAGCCTGCTCTTCATTTACTTTTGGAAAGTATTTTTTTACCAAAGCATGAAGTCCGTCAACTTGATAGAGCACCAATAACTTTTCTTTATCAGTTGTATTAAAAGAAATATTCAGGTTGTTGCCTTTATCAAACCAATGCGTAATTGGGCGGTATGGGTTTTCATCCGGTTTTTCTTCCATGGAAGGTTTGCCGGTGTTTCTTCTTTTCTTTAACTGATCGGGATTGGGGAAATATTCAACAAATTGTGTGCGGATAGCTTTGTCAACTAAATTCATCGCCACCTGGTAAGGACCTTCCTGTTCACCTTCGTACACCAGTTCCACTTTTCCGGTAATGGATGGAATGATGCCAACCAAATCACTCATCCACACTTGTGTTTGTTTTTCATTGTTTACAATGGCTCTTCTTTCAGCAGCACTTATAGCATTTTCAAATGCCGAAATGGTGAGCCTTGCACTTACACCGCTTTTCTTGTCTACCAGTTCACTGCCTCTTGCTTCAAATGCAATTTGTTCTATTAACCTTTTCACTAAGTCACTAACTTTCACTCTTGCTTTTTGCTCATCACTGATGTTTGCTTCCTGTTCAGTTATCTCCAACGCATTCTCCAACGACTTTGGATAATGCGTCAGTATCTGGCTTTGAATTCTATCCTTCAACGGTGTTACAATTGAACCTCTGTTTGTATAATCTTCGGGGTTGGCAGTAAACACAAAGAGAATATCTAATGGTAACCGTAATTTAAATCCACGAATTTGCACATCACCTTCTTCCAGAATGTTGAATAGTGCAACTTGGATTCTTGCCTGCAGATCGGGCAATTCATTAATTACAAAAATGCCACGGTTACTTCTGGGAATGATGCCATAATGTAAAACCCTTTCATCTGCAAAACTCAGTTTCAGGTTGGCCGCTTTGATAGGATCAATATCACCTATTAAATCAGCAACACTTACATCCGGTGTTGCTAATTTTTCACCATAGCGTTGGCTGCGGTGTATCCATTCAATTGGTGTGGCATCGCCTTTTTCTGCAATCAGGTCAACAGCAAATTTTGAAACAGGATTCAAGGGCTCATCATTAATTTCGCTGCCGCTGATAACAGGAATGTATTCATCCAGCAGTTCCACCATTTGCCTCGCCATTCTTGTTTTGGCTTGTCCCCGCAAACCGAGAAACAGAATATTGTGTTTACTTAGTATTGCTCTTTCCACATCAGGTATCACGGTGTCTTCATATCCCACAATGCCGGGGAATGTTTTTTCCTGTTTCTTGAGTTTTACAATAAGGTTTTGGCGAATCTCTTCTTTGATGCTTTTAGGTTTATAGCCGCTTGCTTTTAAATCGCCGAGTGTTTTGATGCCCCCAAACCCCCTAAAGGGGGCTTTTGAAATTTTGCTCATATCTTAATATTTTCTTTTTTCGAATAACATGAATTGTCAATGGATAAGTGATTGTAAAAACCAAGTTCCCCTTTAGGGGACAGGGGCTAATACACAGTCTTCCTTTTTCCTGATTCAAAATCTTTAAATATAAATGCACCTAATTTATCAAGCGATGCAAAAAATGCTTTTCCATTATTCATCTCTGTAAACTCCTGTACAAACTTTTGCAGGTATGGATCAGTTGCAATCATAAATGTAGTAATCGGTATTTTCAACTTCTTGCATTGAGCCGCTAAATTGATACAACGGTTCACCACTTTTCTATCTAAGCCAAAACTGTTTTTATAATAACGTTTACCAATTTTCAAACAGGTTGGCTTGCCATCCGTAATCATGAATATCTGCTTGTTCGGATTTTTTCTTCTCCGTAAAATATCCATAGCCAGTTCAAGACCAGCAACTGTATTAGTATGATAGGGGCCAACCTGTAAATAAGGAAGGTCTTTTACTTCAATCGGCCAGGCATCATTGCCAAACACCACAATGTCTAATGTATCTTTCGGGTATCTTGTTTTTATCAACTCACTCAAAGCCATCGCTACTTTTTTTGCCGGAGTAATTCTGTCTTCGCCATACAAAATCATCGAATGGGAGATGTCAATCATCAGCACGGTTGATGTCTGTGATTTGAAGTCAGTTTCTCTGATGCTCAGGTCATCTTCCTGCATCCGGAAGTTATCAATACCATGATTGATCTGTGCATTGCGGATACTTTCTGTAAAATCAATTTGCTCCAACCTATCACCAAACTGAAATTGTCTTGTCTCCGGATTTATTTCATCACCTTGTCCTGGTTTAAAAGTTTTATGATCGCCTTGTTTTGTTTTCTTCAGTTTGCCGAAAATTTCTTCTAGGCTGCTTCTCCTGATAGCTTGTTCTGTTTTTGGTGTAATCTTTATTTCTCCCCGTTCATTATTCTCTGTCAGGTAACCTTTTTCTTTTAACTGATCAATAAAGTCGCCCATGCCATATTCATTATCCGTTAACTGGTATTGTTTGTCCAGTTCATTCATCCATTGCATGGCTTCGCCAACATCGCCACTGGTGTAGGTGAGTAATTGCATAAACAGGTCAAGCAATTGCTGAAACTTGCTTTTGCCTTCACTGTCTGCGTCAAATTTTGTAAAATGAAAACCTTTCATAGATGTACAATTTACGACAAATCTTTTTCTATAGTTTAGGTTACTGTTAAGTTAACGACAAAGTCTCCCACAAAAAATAAGAATTCAAGGAAACATTTTGCAACGGGGTAAGTAACATTATAACAAATGAAAGGAGTGATGGTTCAAATAAAAAAAACCTCCGTTTTTTACGGAGGTTTTTGCGAAATTTTATTCTAATTATTAGTTCTGTTTTACTGTATCAGGTTTCTTTGTGCTGTCAGGTTTACCAATATTCTCAATAGTGGTTGGACCTTCAGTTGTTGGCTTTGCTTGAGTTTGCGGAGCATATTTTTGTTCCACTGCATCCAATACGCTAAACAAACTTTTCGTAATCAACAACTCAGTTCTAAGACCGGTTTGTTTATCCTTCAGGCTTTCGGTAAAGAAATAGTCTGCCCGGTTAATTTCCATCCTGGCCTGATTCTGTTGCTCTGCCGATTGTGCAAATGCCATTTTCATCTGAGCATCCTGCCGCATTTTTTCATATGTGTTAAACAGGTTGTCGAATTCAGCACGGCTCATGCCACCAAGGGCAGCATAATAATCAAATTGCTGATTCAGGTCTTTCCGCAATGCAGTTCTTACTTTTTCAGCCAGTTCTGCTTTGCCAGCTTTATAACATGCTTCGAGATAAACCATGGTTGTCTGGTTGTGACTATTATAGCGGCTCACCAAACCATAAGGAAGATTTGCAGGATTGATACCAGCTTCTACTATATCTATCAGTTTCTGCGCTTCCTCTTTTCTTCCTGCATCAGCCATATTACCTGCGGCTTCTCCATACAATGAACGGATGGCAAGAATATGTCTGCGGTTTTCTTCATCATAATAGACACCTTTTTTACCAGCACCACCAAATTCAAAATCATTCATCATGGTTTTGTACATGGAATCAAGATTGTTGGCTCTTATTTGTGTGCCACCTAATCCATTCTGGCGGAATGCCTGCTCTACCACCCAGTTTTGTTGTGGTGAACTTAGCACAGCAGGAACAAGGCGATATGCCATTCCGTCTTTTCTTAAGTATTGTGCAAATCCTAATTCTCCCATTGGGGAAGTAAAATAGATTGGACGCTTCCATGCATTCGATGCGATGATGTTTAGAATAATGAAATCACTACGAACCATACCGCCGTCTAATTTATTTCTTGGTATTTCAAACCGCATTTCGTCAACAACACTATCCGCTGGATTTACCGTGCCGTTTCTTCTTACCAAATCCTTATCAACCGGCACACTGAATCTTGCCACTGGATCAAATGCTTTCGTTTCCTGGTTATAAATCTGAGCTACAGGGAATGCACTTGGGCCGGCATCTCTTTTTGATTCGGGATCTTCATATCGTTTACCCATTATATCTTTCATTACTTCATACAATGGATAGTATTTAGTAGGATCTGCATTCGGACTCATTTTGTAACGGAGATATTCTCTGTTATGTCCTTCAACCTGTTCTTCAGACCAGATTACATCTACCGAATCGGATTCGTTTACTTTGTAACGAAGCTGGTTGATATACCAGTCAATTCCCAATAAACTATTATTGATGATGCGGATATCAGGTCGTACACCTTCTACTTCCTGTGCATACCACAAAGGATAAGTGTCATTATCACCAAAAGTGAAGATGATTGCATTCGGTGCACAGCTTTCTAAATAATTTTTAGCAATGTCCGGTGCTGTTGTTTTTGCACTACGATCATGGTCGTCCCATTCCTGCTGCGCCATTAATAACGGCACTGCCAAACAAACAACAGTAGTAGAGAGATTTAGTATTCGATCATTTTGTCCTCCGGAAGAAATAGCTCTTACAAGGAAAGTTATTCCGGCAACAACGGCTGCAAACAAAACAGTAGAATAAATACCTGTCATCAACATATCACTGAAAGTGCCGGGAGCAGCACTCATGAAAGTGATAAGGAATGTAAGTATGCTTCCTCCGGCCAATGTGTTCTGAAAAGTGATCTTATCTGCTTTATCTTTTGCCATACGTATAAAGCCAATTACGGCAAGGCCGATCCAGATGGCGAATGCATAGAAGGAACCTACATATGCATAGTCCCTTTCTCTTGGCTGATTACCTGGTTGATTAAGATAGATTACAACCGCAACACCTGTCATAAAGAACAACAGGAAGGTTACAACCCAATCTTTTTTGTTTCTGAAAAACTGATATACACAACCAAGAATACCTAATACAAAAGGCAGGAGATATAATTTATTATGTGCTTTATTATTTTTTATTGTATCGGGTAATTTTGACTGATCGCCCAGGCGATTATCATCAATCATCGAAATACCCGTTATCCAGTTGCCATCCCGTTTATTCCCCAGACCTTGCACATCATTTTGTTTACCGGAAAAATTCCACATAAAATATCTCCAATACATCAGTCCCATCTGGTAACTGAAGAACCATTCCATATTATCAGAGAATGTAGGAGGTACATACCTTTCTCTTCCGGTGACAGGAGATTTTTCTCTTTCAAGATTGAGCCACTCTGCATAAAAGTCGGCATGATATTGATCATTACTTGCATCCCATATTCTCGGGAATAGCTGCATGTCAGCACTCTGATATTTAGGCTTTTTTGAAATGCCGGTAGGAATGTATCTGTCTTTTCCTTTTACATATTTCATCTCACCGTCTTTTAACTCTACATAGCCTTCTTCATTGTACTTATATTCAGCAGAAAAATGCGGACCATACACAATCGGTGCTTCGCCATACTGCTCACGGCTGAGGTAATAAACCAGGTTGATAGGATTATCAACATTATTCATATCTACTGCAGGATTTGCATTGGAACGAATCATAGGAGTGAGGTACATCAGATAGCCCAACATCATAAAAGCATAACACCAGAGTGTAAGTTTAATAGCTTTAAGTGCGGTAGGCTTTAAGAAATATCCAAGAGCCAGAGCAACACCACCCAATAACAGGAATTTTAAAAACTTTGCTCCACCGGAACCAGAACTTACAATAAACGGCAGGAATGATAAGCAAATAAATATGATAAAAAAGGTGATGATTTTAGTAGAAGATGTTTTGTTTTCTTTAAACCGCAACGCAAAAACAATTGACGCCGCCAATAAAATAAAATAAATGGCGAAACCAGAAAAGAATGGCATACCTAATGTGTTTACAAAAAACACATCCACCAAACCTGCAGACTTCATGGAGTATTGTACTACGCCAACCTGTACTAATCCTGTAATGATACAACTGACAATAAATGCGATGATGGCACCTTTGGTTGTAGCTTCATAACGGCGGTAGTAATATATCATTGCAACGGCTGGAATAGTTAATAGGTTCAACAAGTGAACACCAATGGACAGCCCCATCATAAAAAATAAGAATATTATCCAGCGGTCACTTCTTGCTTTTGCTACGGCATCGTTGCCTGCATTTTCATCAGCATGTTCCCATTTCAACATTGACCAGAACACCAATGCGGTAAAGAAAGAAGACAATGCATAAACCTCACCTTCTACAGCACTGAACCAGAATGAATCACTAAAAGTGTATGCTAATGCACCAACAGCACCTGCGGCCATGGTGGCAAATGTTTGATGTGCGGTTAATTGTTCGCCAGTACTCACCATCATTTTGCGGGCAAAATGAGTGATGGTCCAAAAAAGAAATAGGATTGTGGCAGCACTTGCAAGTGCACTCATAAAGTTTACTGCGTTGGCTGCTGTCATTCCATTATCTCCAAAAAGAATGATGAAAAAACGGCCAAGCAATACAAACAAAGGTGCGCCGGGAGGGTGAGGCAGTTGTAACTTATCTGCACTGGCAATAAACTCACCTGTATCCCAGAGACTTGCTCTTGCTTCACGGGTCAAAAAATAAGTGGCAAAAGCGATAAAAAAAACAGCCCAGCCGGTAATGTTATTGACTTTTCTGAAGTTCATAAACTTGAAAATTAGTTTTAATTCCTTAGTAATCCTGCTCGTCCCGAAGTATTTCGTGGAAGTTTATCGAAGGATTGAAAGAAAGCAAAAATAGGGGAATATAGGTTAAAAGAAGTCGAAGAGGTACAGGAGGTTTTGAACGAATTACAGGGCAAAAAATGACTGAGAATATCATGATTCTGAGTTATAAAGACACTACACGAAATAGATTCTAACTGTTTGGTAAGAGAGTTGCCCCTGTCTCAATTTCTCCGAAAATCCTTGCAATCCGAAAAGACCGGCTGCATTTCCTTTATTGATAGCAATTTCGAGGTAACCGGCACTATTAAATAAGGCTAGTTTTTCGCCTTCGGGTACATCTGCATAGCTTTCACTTATCTGTTCAATCGTTTCATCTCTTTTAAAAACGATCTGAAAACTTCTGCCTTTCCGTTGTTCTTCAAATTGTTCCCTGGTAATATTTACAATTACATTCTCGAAACTATCAATGAAAATGATCTGGCCATCAATGGAATTGTTCTCCAAAGTTGGCCGCAGATGTCTTTTCTGAATATAATTTACTTCCGGATTGCCAATGTTTTTTATGGATTCGCCATTCACCAATTGATTCACCACTTTCCCCATTACGGATGTAAGATGAATAGTGTTTTTTAAAGCAATTTTATCCAGCGGTATGCCGATAACCATTTCAGGAGTTTCTTCCAATATCATAGTCAATAAACCGTTATCGGCGCAGATCAGGTATTGGTTATTATGAAAGGCAAGTATTAATTGTTCCGGCTTTTGTTCAAAGAGGTTGACAAGTATCAAATGATAGCTGTAATCTGGAAAATTTTTTATTGCACTACGGCATACATAAGCCGCCTGCGGATAGTTGAATGGAGGAATATTATGTGAAATGTCGATAATCTGGAACTCTGGATTAATATGTAATAACTGCGCCTTTACCGCACCAACTAAATAGTCGGGGCTTCCAATATCAGATGTGAGGGTTAGTAGTGGCAAAACAGTTTTGGTTTAATGGATTTTTATTTTACAAGTTTTCCATCCTTAAAGAAAAATTTATATGCAAATTTATCAGCAAGTTTTGGAAAGAATTTTTGCATAAAAACGGTTCTTTTTCCTGTGAAAGTGAGTACTAGTGTTCTTTTCTTTTTTCTTACTGCTTTTAAAATATGATCGGCACATGCTGAAGCACTCATCATCTTACTTTCATCCATCGGCGTTTCTCCATG
>JBBSJN010000024.1:0-22758 GCA_038257235.1 Chitinophagales bacterium | reverse complement strand
TATAATCCAGTTCTCTGTTGCCTGCTATACCCATTGCAACATAGGGGCCTGCACCTGCAAAGAATTTTGAACCACCACCGATCGGAGCTTTGAGTACAACGTTTACGGGTACTTCAATATAATAAGGGTTTACTTCAGACCTGTAATAATTTGCATCAGAAGGTTGACCCGCCTGCGTCTTGGATCCCTTGCCTGTAAAAACTAATCCCGGTTGTATATACAAGAAAGAGGTAATGGGCAGATCGCCAATTATTCCAACCTGAAAGCTTGTCAGCATATTGGCTTCATCTGCTGTTCCATCGTTTTGTATAGACACATTAGCGAGGTTTACACCGCCTCTTATAATGGCTGATGATTTTTGGGCAACAACAGCTGAAGTGCTGATAGTCAATAAAATAAAAAGCAACGAAATTTGTTTTTTCATAAATAGTACAGTTTTAAAAGTTTAGAGAAGTAATAAGTCAAAGACTTTGCCAAACTAAGCTTGATGTTAATTTATTTATTAAAAAAAAGAGCCTGATAAAAAAATGACAATTTTTTTTGCAGCAGATTAAACTTTATTGAAAAGCATGTATCTCAACTAACTGCAAGCACCAACGTAAAAGCGTTTCACCAGCGCTTCTTTATACGCTAAAAGAACAATCCACCATTTTATTTATTGTCGTACGTAGTTATACGTATTTAAAATTTGGCACAATTTTTAAGAATTAATTTTATTAATTAAAACAAAAATCATAAAAACTGTATTAAAAAAATCAATGACCCTGACCGTTGCTTCTTTAAGTTCCTTAATAATGTTCGGGCAGCTTCTTGGTGTAAAATCAACTACCGAAGCCGCTGTTCAGGCAACAGCAAACACTTCGGCAATTACGAAAACAACTACGGCGGCTACAAATGCTACCAAGAGTACTGTTAGTGCTACAACAACAAAAGCGGTTGATGTAAAAACATCAACCATGAATGCGGCAAATGCTAAAAGCACAACTGTGATCAACAAAACTAAAGAAACAACAGCCGAGGTAAAAAACAATGCAGATGTAAATGCATCGGCAAATGTGAGTGCAGAAAGCAAGACTGCAGCCCAAAGCAATCAAACTGTATTGGGTACAACATCAGAAACGAATGCTTCTAATAATACCTCAGCTACACTTGGTGCAGATGTAAACGTTGACGGAAAATCAACAATTGAAGCAACAGAAAACACAACGGATAAGGTAGTAGTAAAGACGGAGAAAACTACAAAAGCAACACTTAAAAAAACTAAAGAAATTAAGGCAAGCGCAGAGGGCAAAACAAAAGCTGAAATAAAAGCAGCGAAGAAAGCAGCCAGCGAGGTAACACCTGCGGCTGATGTGGAGGTAAGTGCAGAAGCAAAATCTGCAACACAGGTTTCAGCAAAAAAGCAATAATTGATCTTAGCGGAATGCCCTGAGAAAAAGGCAGGGGTGTCACAAATTGTTGATGCCCTTGCTACTTTTTGAACGAAAAAATGTTTATGAAAAATATTTTTTATTTCATTAGTCTGGTCCTATTATCAACTGGGAGTTTTTCACAAACAGTCAGCACTAATGCTGATACTAAACCGAAGTTTACAATCGGAACCTTTTATGTAAGCCAACTTAATTATTACGGAAGATCCGATAGTTTAAGGAGCAGTGGTTTTTTTCCGTTGGCCGAGTTTTGGGTAAATGATAAGTTCTACCTGAATGCAGCTCCGGTGTTTGTTAATAATGCTATTTCAAATTTTGAATATGCAGGGACTGTAGCAACAGCCGGATACCAGGCAAGAAGTAAGAATGAAAAATTCTTTACGCATATTTATTTCATCAAACCATTTTATATACCAGGAAGTGAATTGCCACAATCGGTTTTAAAGGCACAGGCCAGCACCAGCGTAGCTTATCTGAATAAGCTTGTGAATGTGAACGGAGGTGTTGATTTCAGACTAAGTGATAAAATGGATTATGGTTTTAGTGCGGGGCTTGATCATCTTGTCCGAAAACAACTGAACGATAAAATGGTGTTGGTGTTAGATCCTTCTGCCTATATGTATGCTGGCACACAACAATTCACAAAAACCTATTATAAGAAAAGCAGTTTTCTTTTTTTCCCCGGTGTGGAGCAGCAGGTTAATGAAGATGTGAGTAAACTCAGTATTCTTTCATACGAATTTTCTATGCCTATAATATTGGCGATTAATAAATTTCAGCTTATCCTTAATCCGGCATATGTGATTCCACAGAATCTGGTTACCATTGAAAACAGACCCGATCTTTCTGAAAGAGGAAAAGAAATGTTTTACATCACAGCGGGAATGAAAATTACGTTGTAGCAACTATTTTTTTAGCAAGAAAGATTTCTGCCATCATACAGCGAACGCTGCCACCTTCTATTTGCTCGATTGTAGGAACTGGAATTGGAACTAAGGTCGCAAAGGCTTCCAGCATACTTTTTTGTTCTTTTCGTAAAGAATCAAATGCAGACTGACTCATAACCAGCAAATGTTCCTCTTTATCATTTTTAACTTCCAGCATATTTCCGGCAAAGGCACACATTTGTTCTCTTGAAATAGGAATAACAGCATGGTTGGTGGATTCCAGTAGTTGTCGGACAGCAATCAATTCCCACTCTTCTTCAATGGCTTCTTCGCATAGCACACAAAACGCTTCTCCGAGAGCCATCATTACATTAGTGTGATAAATAGGATGGCCGTCTTTATCCGTTGCCAGGAAAACAACGGCCTGGTAATTGTTGGATTCGGCAAACTTTTCTAGCACAGAAAGATTGGTTCTTTCCGATATAGCTGCATAGATCAGTGCATTGTCATGATCAACAATCATACTTCCGGTTCCTTCAAGAAATCGTCCTTCTACTTCATATTCACTCCAGTCCTGTAAGTTGGTTACAGTAAAGTCTTTTGTAAGTTGTTGAACGATGTCATCTCTTTTTTCTGTTCTCCTGTTCGGCGCAAACATCGGGTAAACAGTTACTGTTCCGTTGGGAGATGTGCTCAACCAGTTGTTCGGAAAAATGGCATCTGGTTTCGCCGGCGTTGCTGTGTCTTCTATTACGATAACATTTATTCCATGTTTCCGAAGTATGACAACCATGTTATCAAATTCGTTTAAGGCTTTTTGTTGCAGCTCTTCTTTGCTTTCTTTTGGATTTGACTGAAAGAAATTATTTGCTGCTGTTTCTGCATTAAAGCCAAATGCAGCAGGACGAACCATTAGTATGGTGGAAGTGATTGCCATAATTTACCAGAAGGGTTCTTTCCAGGTATTAAAAACTGCTACAATAGTTACAGTCTTATTTTTATTATTAAATGTGTAGTGTACAGAAACGGAAATTTTTTAAAAGCGGCACATCTTATCTCATCATATTTTACGGAGGCAAAACCAGGGTTCAGATTTATGGATTTGAGAACTGAAGCGAAATCATCCAAAAACTTGTTTCCCAAACCCAATGATTGTTTGTTATAATATTCTACCGCCTCATCAATATCAGAAAGAGCTAATGATGAAAAAACAATTTTATACTTTTTCATACCCGCAGTGACTTCATGTGGCGAAGGGCTTTCTTAGAATCAATCAACTGGGATGGATTTGCTGTAATACTTTTAAGTCTTTTCCTAACCTCTTTTTTTTGCCATTCAGGAACGGTATATTCTGTCTCCTCAATTTTTACATAATTGAGATCATTAATAAAACTCAGAAACGTTTTTACCTTATCGTCTGGAATAGAAAGTACTACTTGTATCATACCCGAATTTACAATTTTTATTCCTTTTCTAAAAGAGGCTATCTATTCTTTTTGATAATTTATGATCTTTTTCTGTTACCGCATCACCTGCATCATGAGTACTCAGCCAGATTTCTACGGAATTATAAACGTTGGTCCATAAAGGATGATGATCCATTTTTTCCGCTTCAAGGGCAACTCTTGTCATAAAAGCAAAAGCTTCGCTGAAGTTTTTGAATTCAAATTTTTTGTAAAGTTTGTTGTCGGTTTCTTTCCACATAAGTATATTTTTAAAAGATAAGATTTTCTTTATTTTTTATTTGATGAACAGATAGCTCTGTTACAAGCTGCACACTGTTAATAGAGCGTATGGTCTGTATTGTTTCTTGAAGCGACGCATCACTAACTTCATCACCTTTCATCAGCCAAAGAAAATCGAGATGTTTAAATTCGGGTAATAAATATTCTCCATCAAACTGGGTGTTGTAAACATAGTGCGATAAAAATCTTGTTGGTTCTTCATATTCATACACGGAGAAATAATACCAGCGGTTTTTCTTCAGCCACTTTATTTCTATTTCGTTGTTTACCCTGAAGTCGAGACCGATATTATTATTAAGATGCCAGCAAAACTGGTAGTCTTTTACGGGAGCCATAATTCCCAGCAACCTGGTGTCTTCAAAAAAGGCATCAACAAGACCTTTATTATCCAGAACTAATTTTAAATTTCGTTCGGTCATATTTAAAATTACGACTTATGCCGGTTATTGAAGGATATAAAGATGAAATCAGAATTCAACCGTGGTTTCTATCTCTTTGTTTTCTCTTTTGTATTTTACTTTCACCTTGTCGCCCTTTTTAAAATTACCCAGGGCTTGCATATAATTTTCCAGAGAGGAAATAGTGTAATCTCCCATTTTAATTATTATATCACCAGCTTTAAGCCCTGCTTTTATTGCAGGCTTGCCATCAGAAACTCCATCTGCCCTTACACCGCTGCCGCTATATGTATAGTCTGGCATAATGCCCATGGAAACACTGAACCTTGCGGAAGTGGTTGTTTGGGTTTCTCTTGTTTTGGTAAAAGTTAGCTTTTCTCTTTTATCAAAATTTTCAACAAGACTATAAATATGTTCAATAATTTTTAGTTCGCCTTTGTAATTGATCTTGTCTGCATCATCAGAAGGTTTGTGATAATCAGAATGCAATCCTGTGAAATAAAACAATACAGGAATATCTTTTCTGTAAAATGATGTATGATCGCTGGGTCCGGTGCCACTGCTATCTAGTTTAATTTGCAATTCCAGCTTACGGCCTTGCAATTGATAGGAAGTATAATAGTCGCCCCATGCTGGAGAGGTGCCGTATCCACCTACGGTAATAGCATCAGTGCTGTCGTTTAAGCGGCCAACCATATCCATGTTAATCATGTAGTTGGCTGTTTTTAAATCAATGGTTGGGTTTTCAACAAAATATTTTGACCCAAAGAGTCCTAACTCTTCACCAGAAAAAGCAATAAAGAGATAATTGTTATTTTTTGCACCTGAATTTTTAAGCTTTCTCGCCAATTCTATTAACGCCGCGGTACCACTTGCATTATCATCTGCACCGTTGTGAATATTCATTTCACCGGTTCTTATCATTGAGTTGCCGTCTTCACCATAACCCAAATGATCGTAATGGGAACCAAGGATGACTGTTGTTGGGGCATTGTTATTAATATAACCAACCACATTATGCCCAATCCTGTTTTTTTCACTGATACCCGTTCTCATTTTTATTTCCAACGTTGCTGTTGCATCGCCGAAATATTTTTTTGCCACTTCTTTTGAAACATACAATACAGGAATGCTTAATGGTTCTGATTTGTCCTTTTCATTAAAAACCAGGTTATCAACTGTTGCAGTTGTGTTATACAGTATAACAGCTGCTGCACCTCTGTCTTTAGCTTTTTTGGCATTCGTGTAGATGTAATCTGGCAGGTCAAAATGAGGGTTGTTCTTATTTTCTTCCAGTGTTTCTTTTAAATCAAAAAACCAGGGCATATCGGCTTCTTGCACGGCAATGGCAGGAAGAGCCTCTATTTTAACAGCAGGACTGTATGGAAAGGGAAAGAAATCTTTTCCGACCTCAAGTATATTTCCATTAATGCTTAATGTGGTAACGGAGTCAATCCTTTTTCCATCATTCACAATAAAAGACTGCGGGTAATATTCGGTTCCTTTTGGTGTAAGTCCGATTTTTTTAAACTGATCGATAATATAATTCATAGCCAGCTCTTCTCCGGGTGTTCCCGTTCTTCTTCCTTCCAGCCTATCATCTGCCAGATATGCAATATGAGCTTTGAGACTGTCAACTATATTGATGTTCGATTTGGTAACTGTTCCTTTTTTGGGTGATGAACAGGATATGATAAGACAAAGTGGCAAGAGGTATTTTAATAAAGATGAAATCATAGCTGTTTTTCTATTGAGCTGCAAAGGTATCAATGCTACAGGTTTTTTAGGTGCTATAAATTAAAAATTCGGTCATTCTTTTCCGGATATTGTAGCCAGAAAATCGCAAATCGTAAGGTTGGTTACTTCCCGCTGTTTACATTTGCCTCGTTGCAGCTGTTATTCAACTTCCGCAAAGATTAATTGAAGAAAAAACGATTACATATTGCCCTTGTAGGAAACCCAAACAGCGGAAAAAGCTCACTTTTTAACTGTTTAACCGGTTTAAATCAGCAAGTAGGAAATTTTCCGGGAGTAACGGTTGATAAAAAGACCGGTACAACTGTACTTTCAAATTCTTTGAAAGCAGAAGTAATTGATTTGCCCGGTACTTATAGCCTTTATCCTAAAAGGATGGATGAATGGGTAAGTTATAAAGTACTGCTCGATCAGGATAATGAAATAAAAGCTGATGTTATAGTAGTGGTTGCCGATGCTAGCAACCTGAAAAGGAATCTTTTATTTTGTTCCCAGATCATTGATCTTAAAATGCCGGTTGTAATAGCATTAAGCATGCTGGACCTGGCGAAAAGAAAAGGAATAAAGATTGACATTGCTGCATTGGAAAGGGAGCTTGGGGTGCTGGTAGTGGCCGTTGATCCGAGGAAGAACAAAGGAATTGAAAATCTGAAAAAAGCTGTTGAACAAACGGCACTAAACACGAATCAACCGCCTGCAAGAGATTTTATTGACAACAAGGTGTTGTCTAAAAACGCTGTTGAAGATATAAGAAATGCTTTTCCTGCACTCGGCGATTATAAGGCAATCCATTATCTTATCAACCACGAATCGTTCGACCTGCCAGAGAATGATCAGGCGATCATAGAAAAAATAGAGATAAATAATCTTTTTAATCCTACTAAAACACAGGCAGAAGAAATTTTACAACGGTACGGACGCATTAAACATATTATGCAACAAGCGGTAGCAGAACCTGATCCGTTGCAAAAGAAAATTTTTACTGAGCGGCTCGATAATTTGTTGCTTCACCGTGTTTGGGGTTATGTTATTTTATTGGCCGTATTGTTTTTATTATTTCAGTGTGTTTTCCTGGTGGCTCAATACCCGATGGATTGGATTGAAATTGGTTTTGCCAAACTAAGCGGTGCATTATCTTCTTCGCTTCCCGATACCCGATGGACAGATTTGCTGATCAACGGAGTGCTTGCTGGCCTTAGTGGCATACTTGTGTTCGTTCCGCAGATAATGATTTTGTTTGGCTTGATTACATTATTAGAAGATACCGGCTATATGGCTCGTATCAGTTTTCTTTCCGACAGATTAATGCGAAGTGTTGGGTTGAATGGAAAAAGTGTGATGCCGATGATAAGTGGCTTTGCCTGTGCCGTACCCGCCATTATGAGTGCAAGAAATATTGAGAACAGAAAGGAAAGGCTATTGACAATACTTATTACACCATTAATGAGTTGTTCTGCAAGGCTTCCGGTTTACACTATTCTTATCGGTCTTGTAATCCCAAAAACATATTTACTTGGATTTTTAGGTGTGCAGGGTTTGGTAATGATGGGTTTGTACTTGTTGGGTTTAGTGATGGCGTTGATTGTTTCTTATGTAGCTAAATGGTTTATTAAGATAAACGAGAGGAGTTTTTTCATTCTGGAATTACCTACTTACCGTTCGCCAAGATGGAATAATGTAATTCCGACTATGATAAGCAAGGCAAAAATTTTTGTGTTTGATGCAGGAAAGGTCATCATGGTCATCAGTTTAATACTATGGGCCTTATCATCTTTTGGGCCTGGGAACAGAATGGAAAAAGTGGCACAACAGTATGAACAACGGAAAGCACAACCCGGAGCAAATCATTCACAATTAAATAAGGAATTCAGTACGGCTAAGCTGGAAAGTTCGTATGCAGGTATTCTGGGCAAAACAATTGAACCGGTTATTGCACCGCTTGGATACGATTGGAAAATTGGTATTGCATTAATAACCTCCTTTGCAGCAAGAGAAGTTTTTGTGGGTACAATGGCCACTTTGTATAGTGTTGGTGATGAGGATACAGGAAGCCTGGTATTAAAAGAAAAAATGAAAGCGGCTAAGCGGCCAGACGGAACATTGGTATTTAACCTTGCATCAGGGTTATCCTTAATGATCTTTTATGTGTTTGCCATGCAATGTATGAGTACGTTGGTAATAGTGAAAAAGGAAACCAAAACATGGAAATGGCCCATCATACAATTAATTTATATGACGGGGTTGGCTTATGTAATGAGTTGGATAGTGTATCAGTTGTTTAAGTAATGCTACTACATCAGGTTTCTTATATTTTCCACTGACATTTGTAAATCATCTCTGATAATTTTTCTTAGCAACCCTTTTGGCAATGGTTCGTTACGATGAACCGGGATGGTGGTAACCCGCCCATCTTCGTTTTCATTCGATGATGGGACCCGTTTATTCTTACAAGACGAAACCCAAGTTTTTCCAATAACTTAATAAAATCTTTTCCGCTTATCACTGGCAGGTGTTCACTCATGCAGTTGCGTTAATTGTAAGCTCCATTTCCCTTACTCCTATAAATTGATTAATACTCTGGCTTTCCTGCTCCTGAATACACATCTCTGCAACCTCTTTTAAATTATTTAACGCTTCGTCAATATTTTTGCCGTAAGAATGACAACCTTTGTAAAGTGGACAAGAAACGATGAAAACACCATCTTCATCGATTTCAACCAAAATGGGTAAATGGAATTTCTTCATAGTTGCAATTTAGAAAAATTCTTTAATTACGATTTTTCCCTTCGCACCACTCCCAGACTATTTTAGAAATTTTTCTTGTCAGTAGCCAGGCTTCGTTGGTATCACTCCAGCTTTCGTCTTTATTATTTTTGGTAAAAACGGATAGTATATAAGGATTGTGTTTGGCATTTACCAATAACACTTCACTTCTTGATGCATTCACAGCACCGTTTTTACTTAACACTTCTATTGTGGGTGGTATCTGCGAAAGACCCTGAGCATCCCAGAAGTTTCTGCTCAGCACCCTCATCATTCTTTCAGAGGCTGACGGCGAAATCACTTTGGAGTTATAAATCATTTCAAAAAGTTTTGCCATTTCTGTAGGAGTGGTTTGTCCCCAGCCATGAACCTTCCAATTCTCTTGTCTGCCTTCTGTTCTGGAGTTTATTCTTGTGTTAGCAAAACCCATACTATCCAGTATTGTATTAATTCTTGTTCCTTTTCCTGCTAAACTTTGTAACCATAGACTTGCCGTGTTATCACTGGTGGTCAGCATCAGCATCATTACTTTATTCAAAGCAATCTTTTCATTGTTTTTAAAAGAACCTAAAATATCCTCACCAGCATAAAGTAATGAATCTTTATAAGTAAGCTGCTGATCATATTTTAATTCTCCTTTTTCAATTTTATCCATGATGCCGAGTAGTATCGGCACTTTTACAATGCTCGCAGTTGGGAAAATGCTGTCGGCATTGATGGAAACAGTTTTCCCAGTTCTTAGATTTTTTACATAGATGCCAATATCTCCATTAAATCCTTTAATCGTTTCGCTTAGTTTGGCTTGTAATTTTTTGTCTGTTTTTTGTGACGCTGCTATAATTGGCAAAACAAAAAGAAGTGCAATAAATAATTTTTTCATTGTAGGTTATCAGGTTTAAGTCTATTTAATTTCGTCAGAAATAAATTTTTCACCTCCCTTTAGGGAATTGTGAATGGTACAATAAAAGTATGTTACAATGGGGTTTTCATATTCATATAATCTATTACCAAATCACAAAAAGCTTTAATGCCTGTTTTCATTCCGCTTTCATCTATTTCAAAATCAGCAGTATGATGCGGTGCTGCTGTTTTGGGGTCTTGTCCTTTTTTCATTCCACCCAAATAGAAGAAAAATGAAGGAGCCTTGGTTCCATAATATGAGAAGTCCTCAGCACCAGTTACCCATTCTCTTTCTTTTACATTATTAATACCAGCGGCAGACTGTAGCGAAGGAATCATTTTCTTTACCAACTCTGGTGTATTGTAGGTAACCAATGTTTTTGTATCAATCATTACTTCTGCTGTTGCACCTGATGCTTCTGCAATTTTTTCTGCTGTTAATTTTATTTTCTTGTGCACTTCCTGTTGCATGGCATTATCCAATGTGCGGATAGTTCCATTCATTTCACATTCTTCGGGAATGATATTATTTCTTACACCTCCATTTATTTTTCCAACTGTAATTACAACCGGAGCTTTGGTGAGTTCTGATTGGCGACTTACAATGGATTGAAGTCCCGCAATGATCTGTGCAGAAATTTGAATAGGGTCTATTCCCAGCCATGGCTGCGAACCATGACTTCCTTTTCCTTTTACTTTGATGGTAAACCAATCGGAGGATGCCATAAATGAACCGGATTTATATTCAATCGTTCCGGCCTCTATATTTGATTCTATGTGTAAACCAAATATTACATCTACTTTGGGGTTATCCATCACACCTTCTTTTATCATTAAGGCTGCGCCACCTTCTTCACCTTCTGGCGGGCCTTCCTCTGCTGGTTGAAAAATGAATTTGATGGTTCCTTTTATATCATTCTTCATTCCCGAAAGTATTTCGGCAACACTCATAAGCATCGCCACATGGGTATCATGTCCGCATGCATGCATTGCACCAACTTCCTGGCCGTTATAAGTTGTTTTTACTTTTGAAGCAAAGGGAAGGTTAACTCTTTCTACAATTGGCAAACCATCCATGTCTGCTCTTAATGCTATACATGGTCCGGGTTTTCCTCCTTTGAGAATCCCTACAACACCTGTTTTGCCGACTCCTTCTTTTGTTTCTATTCCCAGTTTTTTTAAATGAGCAGCTATTATAGCTGCTGTTCTGGTTTCACTGTTGCCCAACTCCGGGTGTTGGTGAAAGTCTCTTCTCCACTCAATGCATTTTGCTTCTATCTTGTCGGCAGCGGCAGCAGCTTTTTCTTTCAGCTTTGGATTGTCGTTTTGAGCGAAAACAATTGTTGAAAGCAGAAGAAATGGAATAAAAACTATTCTGTTTGGCATATTTAATTTTTACATGAATGTACTGGTTTTGTGTCTTTGTTTGCTGGCATAATGCTAAGCTATTTTATTTATATTTAAAGTTCAATGTTCCTGCGCCATTTACCATTTTTAAGATCAGTGTTATTGCAAAGCGTTACTGCTTTTGGCGGCCCACAGGCTCATTTGGGAATGATGATGAAAACATTTGTTCAGCAAAAGCCTTATGTGACCAAGGAAGAACTGATGGAGTATAATGCCTTTTGCCAATTACTTCCAGGAGCATCATCCACTCAAACGATTACTTTAATTGGATATAAGCGAGGTGGAGTTCCTTTAGCTGTATTAACACTACTTGTTTGGATATTGCCGGCATGTATTATTATGGGAGGGTTGTCTTTTTTACTTCAACACATAGACAAGAGACAACTAGGTACAGATATTTTTAAATTCATTGCCCCAATGGCGGTTGGGTTTTTGGCATATGCTGCTTTTATAACATTTACGGTAGCTATTAAAAATCTGATTACCTGGGTTATAATGCTTGTAGGAGCTGCGGCGACTTATTTACTGTTTGGTCAGCCGTGGGTAATACCAACGTTGATTATTGTGGGAGGGATAGCTACAAATTTCAGTAAGATTCGTATACCGCAGACCGAACAAAAACCAAGAAAAATCAAGTGGTGGAATTTCTGGCTTTTCGGAATTATTTTTTTGACTGCAGGTTTTATTAGTGAAATGGCCAGAAAGCAGGAGTGGCCGGATAGAAAGCCAATTAACCTGTTTGAGAACACATATCGAATGGGAAGCCTTGTATTTGGTGGTGGGCAGGTGTTAATACCAATGATGTATGAACAATGGAGTGTGAGGCCTGAAAATGTAAAAAATAAAAATCCTAATGCTGTTCAAATTGATGAGGAAAGTTTATATACGGGTATGGGAATTGTTAGAGCAGTTCCGGGGCCTGTTTTTTCTATTGCATCTTTTACCGGTGGTATGGCACTAAAAGATATGGGTTACAAGATGCAGGTACTTGGTTGCTTAATAGGCATGATTGCAATTTTTTTACCCAGCGCTTTATTAGTATTATTCTTTTTTCCAATCTGGAATAACATGAAAAAGTATGCGGCAGTTTATCGTTCGTTAGAGGGAATTAATGCCGCCGTGGTCGGAATAATGATTGCCTCTACTTTTTATATTATGAAAGATATTTCTTTTTCAGATGAAAAGATGGTCAGTACCTTCATTAACATTCTGACGATGCTGGGCACCTTTTCGCTGTTGCAATTTACCCGGATACCAGCTCCGTTTATTGTGGCTGGATGTCTGCTATTAGGCTATATCTTTTAAACTATTTTTTGTAATAACCGCCCTTCTCTATTTCTTCTCTTACAGATTCCGGAACCTGGTATCGAATGGATTTTCCTTCCTTTAAAGTCTTACGTATTTGTGTAGACGAAAGTTGTAGTAAGGGTGCTTCAACAATATGGAGCCTTGCATTAATAGTATTGTCAACGTCAAAACCAGGGCGGAGATAGACATAGATGTCGTAGTTATTAATCAGGACTTCTGCATTTTTCCATTTGTGCAGGTTCTGAAAGCTGTCGCTTCCCATGACAATGCTGAATTCATGTTCAGGGTATTTTTCTTTCAGATAAGTAAGTGTGTTGATGGTATAAGAAGGTTTCGGCAAGCCGAATTCAATATCAGATGCCCAGATGCGATTATCATTTTCAATAGCAGTCTTTACCAAATGCAGACGATGATATTCGTTCAATAAACCAGCCTCTGTTTTAAAGGGATTTTGCGGAGATACTACAAACCAGACTTTTTCAATTTCTGTTACATTGAGAATATGATTGGCGATTATTAGATGGCCGACATGAACAGGATTAAAGGAACCGAAGTAGAGCCCTAATTTCATTTAATATATTGATATTCAATTATTTAATTCAACTAAAATATGTTCTGCTTCGTTAATTCTTAAACTTAAATGATAACCAGCAACGTTTACCGAGATTGGGTCACCTAAGGGTGCAATTTGTTCCATTTGTATCTTTTCGCCGGGTAAGCACCCCATTTCCATTAGCTTCAAAAACAAGTCATTGTCGTTGAATTCTTTTATAATACCTATTTGTCCTGGTTTTAAATCTGAAAGCTTAACTATCATTTAATCTATTATTTTACAAAGCTACCCTTGTTAGGTTGTTTTTGTTTACGAATTTTGAAAATATGAGCCTTTCAAAATCAAAAGTTTATTTCTTTTTTCAAGGGGTAAATCTGACACTTCAAAACAGAACCAGCTTGAAGGAATTTATCGAGTCGGTTTTTAAGAGAGAGGGTAGACCGCTTTCGTCCATAAACTACATCTTTTGCACTGACAAAGCGTTACTTGAAATAAACAAGAAGTTCCTAAAGCATGACTTCTATACGGATATCATCACTTTTGATCTTTCAGAAAACGCCGCAATAACTGCTGAAATATATATTAGTGTAGATAGGGTAAGAGATAATGCGAGAACTTTAGGAACATTTTTCAAATCGGAGGTTCACAGGGTTATATTTCATGGAGCTTTGCATTTGTGTGGATATGGAGATAAAACCAAGAGAGAAAAGGTCGAAATGAGAGAAAAAGAAGATTTATACCTTGCTAAGTATTTAAAATGAAGTTTCACGGGACACTGTTTCAGGCTGAAACAGTGTCCCGTGAAACCATTATCTTTGTGAAAACTTAGATATGCCCCGTAAAAAACAAACCTCTCCTAAAGAAATAACCCCCGCTTTATTAAAATTCAGGGAAAAAAGAAAATGGCAAATTAACTACAGAAGGTATGTTTTGGAGGAGTCGCCCTGCCCATACTATGCTCCTTATTTTGGTTTAGATATTAAAAATCTAAGACAATGGTTCGAATATCAGTTTACAAATGAGCTGAACTGGGGCAACTTTGGTAAAAAATGGCAGTTTGATCATATTATTCCTGTTACTTACTTTGATTTTGCCAATGAGGATGAATTAAAAATGTGCTGGAACTTTACCAATATAAGGGTAGAGAAGTTCCAACTAAATAAAGACCGTGGAAACCGGCTCGATGTTTTGAATGCAAAAAATTATTTTAAAGAATTGTTTGAAAAGACAAATTATAGGGTTTGTTCAAAACTGCTTTTCAAAATTGATGAAATAGAGATGTCTGATTTTGTTAGTACGGAAGTTCAGCAATTATTTATCAGGGATCATAGCGAATACCTGGAAATGATAAAGGGTTATTCTGCATTTGAATTTGAATTATTAAATAGTGGTAGAAGTATAAGCGATGTAAAAAAGGAAATTGATTTCTACAAAAACATAGGCAAGCAAAACAAATAAGAAGATACCTTTGCCGCCATGTTTCCCCAATACGATGTAATAGTAGTTGGCGCCGGCCATGCCGGCTGCGAAGCGGCGGCCGCAGCGGCAAACCTTGGCTCCAAAACCCTTTTGGTGACGATGAACATGCAGACTATTGCCCAAATGAGCTGTAATCCTGCTATGGGTGGTATTGCCAAGGGGCAGATTGTTAGGGAAATAGATGCAATGGGCGGCTATTCGGGGATTGTGACGGATCTTTCCACCATTCAGTTCAGAATGCTAAACAAAAGTAAAGGCCCTGCCATGTGGAGTCCAAGAGCCCAAAATGACAGAATGCTATTCTCTATTAAGTGGAGAGAGATGCTGGAACAGACGCCCAACCTTGATTTTTACCAGGATATGGTGAAAGGCCTTTTAATAAGAGATGGAAAATGTGAAGGAGTGATGACGGGGCTGGGGCATGAAATTAAGGCCAAATCTGTCGTACTAACCAACGGGACATTTCTGAACGGCATTGTACATATTGGAGAAAAGAACTTTGGCGGAGGAAGAATGGCAGAAAAGGCCGCAACAGGAATAACTGAGCAACTTGTTTCTCTGGGCTTTGAAAGTGACCGCTTAAAGACAGGAACCCCGCCAAGAATTGATGGCCGAAGTCTTGATTATAGTAAAATGGAAGAACAGAAGGGAGACAACGAAGTCGTTGGCTTTTCTTTCCTGGAAACAGAAAAACCAAAAAGTCAAAGAAGCTGTTGGATCACTTATACCAACCAAACAGTCCATGATGTATTGAAAACAGGATTTGACAGAAGCCCGATGTTTGCGGGAAGGATAGATGGAGTCGGACCAAGATACTGTCCGAGTATTGAGGATAAGATCAATCGCTTTGCGGAAAGAGACAGACACCAGCTTTTTGTAGAGCCGGAAGGATGGAATACGGTGGAGATATATGTAAACGGATTCTCAACTTCTTTACCAGAGGAAACACAATACGAAGCTCTTCGTAAAATAGTGGGTTTTGAAAAGGTGAAGATGTTCCGGCCGGGGTATGCGATAGAGTATGATTATTTTCCGCCTACACAACTCCGTTATACACTTGAAACTAAACAGATTCAGAATTTATTTTTTGCCGGGCAGATCAACGGAACAACTGGTTATGAAGAAGCGGCTTGCCAGGGATTGATGGCAGGCATTAATGCTCATCAAAAAGCAAGAAACCTGGAGCCTGTAATATTGAAAAGAAGCGAAGCATACATTGGTGTTCTCATTGACGATTTGATAAGTAAAGGAACAGATGAGCCATACAGAATGTTTACATCGAGAGCAGAGTTCAGAACACTGCTACGACAGGATAATGCTGATCTGCGGTTGACAGAAATCAGTTATCGTTTGGGTCTTGCATCGCAGGAAAGAATGGATAAAGTGATTGCTAAGAGAAACGGTGTCTCTGCAATAAAAATTATACTAAACGATCTTGCTGTAGAGCCTGCAGAGATTAATGATTATTTTGCTACGATTAATTCTTCTCCCATTTCGGAGAGACAAAAAGCACAGAAGATCTTATTACGACCAGATGTGGAGCTGGATGAATTTGCAGCAGCATTACCAAAACTGAAAGAAGCCCTTAATGGATTTTCGAAAGAAACAATTGAGCAGGCATCTATACAGGTGAAATACGATACCTATATAGAGAAGGAAAAGGAACTGGTACAGCGGATGTCGCAATTAGAAGAGCTGGAAATACCTGAGACCTTTGACTATAAAAAAATCGTTTCTTTGGGAAATGAAGCCAGGGAAAAGCTTACTAAAATAAAGCCCCGCACTTTGGGGCAGGCCAGCCGTATATCGGGTATAAACCCCAGTGATGTGCAGATATTGATGGTGTTTATGGGCCGCTAACTACGTTTTCAACTAAACAGGTTATTCTTTAATTATTGGCCAAATTCAGCCTTGATCAGGTTTTGTTATGGATCTTCTAAATTGAATTTATAAATTTTCAACGAAGGATGAACGAAGGATGGACGAAAGATAAACGGATGACAAATGCTTAAGCGACGAATTACTAGTATCTTACAGATTAGGCTACATCCTTAATTCTAGCAGTGATATTTGGTTGTGCTGTCAAATCATCCTCATGCAGTTCAATCCTCCTAGTAATATCATTTAAGGAAGAAAGACGCTGAACGGTGTAAGGAATGGTGTCTAAACCTGAAACGAAACGCTGGATATAACTATAAATACCAACGAGACTTCCGGCTTCTATTCCGGCACCCATTGTTTTATTAGTAATTAATAATGATAAACCCATAACAATCATCACCAGGATTTCCATCAATCCGAAATTCCATGCTTCCTGGTCGCTGATACGAACCTGCCATTTTCTAAGATTTTCGTAATGTTCTTTTATCAGAATAGTGTTACCAGAAGTAATCGTATCAACCTGCTTTTCCAGTTCATCATTCTTTTGCTTGTTAAGCGTATACATTTTTTTTCCATAGAAATAACTGAAAGCAATAACAGGCAATAATATTCCAAGGCAAACTAACACTACTGATATATCATAAAAAAATAATAACAGCAATGAACCAACGATACTAAAAACTGCTTCCATAACATATACCAGATCGAATTCTAAAAAATCTACGAACTCTCTTGCCAAAGTGGAATGTGCACTGAGTTTTGAAACATCTGAACGCTGATAACGTCGGGAAAGAAATTTTGTAACGAGTGATGTATAAATGGCGGAGTATGTTCTTGTATCTAACCGATGCCGGATGGTGCCAATAATGAGCCAGATAAGGTGAATTCCGCACAATAATATTAGCCCACGGTAACTGCCCCTAAGCAAGTCGTTAATAGCTAGTCCAAGAAAAAGCGGACGCAGAAGATTGCCTGCCATTTCGAGTGAGAAAAGTACATAAGTGACTACCAAATGGTAGCGGTGTTGCAACATTATCTGCTTCAATATAGCAAAACGGGACATAGCTCATCTTTTAGATAAATCAATACAGCATGGGGAAAAACAGAATTTAATGGAAGGGAAGTAGGACCGTAAGCAGGTGTGTTAGTTTAAATTGGGTTGGGATTGTTCTCGAAAAGTTAAGGAGTTCCCGGGTGCCCCGGCAACCAAACCTCTGCATGAAGCTGTACCGCACTGGCATTGAAAGGGTTCCATGTTTTCGTCGAGAAACTGTGCATAATCGAGGGTTAACTCCTCATTTTCATCAATATTTCGCAGTGCTAACACATTTAAGCCATCAAAAAAAGTATTGGGATCGCAGCTATGATTTTGCGGTGCCCATTCAGAAGGATCGTCATCCCAAAGAATAAATAATTCATCGCTTACCGGATAAGCATAGCGGCGGAAGTGCATTTTCTCATCCTCGTTCCAGTTCTTTTCCACAAAACGTTTGGTGATGATGCGTTGTGAACGGCCTTCGCCTTTGAAGATGATTTCGCCTTTTTTTATTTCCCGACTTGCATAGATGCCATAGCCTGCAATAGAATTGCCCTTCATGAGAAAAGGTTTTTTCTTTCGCTTGTGGCGGGCAATGCCTTCGGCAATGATGTGTTTTATGAAACCAACTTTGCCAATGCCATCATGTTTTAAAATATAATCGGCTGAGCCTTCATAACCATCGGTATAAAAAACGGAACAAGTAAAGTTTATCTCGAGAAAGTATATTTCATTTTTATCATTCATCCGAAAATCTAATCTTCCATAGCCAACGCCGTTGAAACCCTTAAAGATCTTTTCGGTTGCTGATCGAAGTTGCTTATCTAATACTTCATCAGTACAAGGCACATTACAATCCGGATGGAGTTCGGATGTTTTTAATGCATAGGTTTTATATGCTCTTCCTTCGGGAAATAAATACTCTACCGGACGGAAAACGGTGCAAGTATGTACATCAGTATTTGCTGCGACCAGTACAGTGAATTCTCTGCCGGCAATATATTCTTCTACCAGCAGCGGACCATATTCATCCAATATGCTGATGCATTTTTGTTGTAACTCGATCTTATTGTTGACCAATGACAACTCATCCACTCCCAAACTATCGCCAGCCTTTGCAGGTTTTACAAACAGTGGAAAAGATAAATGCTTTACGGCATCATCCACATCATTCAACTCATTAATGATAACATAGCCGGGTGTTTTTACACCTTCGCAAAAGGCGAGATATTTCATTAACTCTTTTGGCGGGTCGTATAGTTTGGGTGTTGGTCCGGTAAAAGGAAGGTTTAATAATTCCAATGTATAGATCACATCAATACTTGGTATTTCCCATTCCAGGTAACCTTCGCAGAGATTGATGAAAATATCGTAGCCTTGTTTACTGAGGTCTTTGAGTTGTTTGTAGGTGGTGAGTTTGTTGAGAAAGACATTGTGTACTTCATCATCAGGTAGCAATGGTGATAAATCCCTGGGTGGGTCGTAGTTTTTATAATCTACGCCAGTGGTGGAATAATCGGGTTGGAGGACACAAACTTTCATGAGCTACGAAGCTATTTAATAAAGTGAGATTTTAGCCACAGAGTGTACAGATTTTCAGAGATGGTTGCTGCGCAACTTTTGTTGGCCACGAATTACACGAATGCCACGAATAATTGAATGTGAATTTGAACTGCTTACAGAGTTTGTTTGGCCACAGCCTGCCCCGCCCAAAGCGGGGAAAGCACACGAAATAACACGGAAGATTTGCTTACGTAAATTAGGTTGGGCACAGATGAACAAGGAATAACGCAGAGGTTACTGCTCAACTTTGCTTCTCGAAAAGACGCTTATGTGCAAATTGGGTTATTTAACTGAAACAGCTTTTGGGGCTTTTGTTTTTCTGGTCTTCTTTACAATGGCAGGTTTCTCAATGCTTCTTCTCAAAGCATCTTTCAATATTTCTGCAATGACTTCGGTAAAGGAAACATTTGATACTTTTAGAATGGCACCTATTGAAGTGTAGTCTTCGTCTTCACTTAATCCGCATTGAGCATTTGCTTCCAGTATATACAGCTTTCCTGTTGCGGCATCCTGGCGGATGTCGATTCTTGTGTAGCCTTTTCCGCCGCATGCCTTGTAAGCATCGAGACTTAATTGTTTTAATGCAGGAATCAATGCCGGATCAACCGGTTTGTAATTGTAAAAGTTTTCATGCTGTGGCATGGGTGTTTCATCTTCATATATTTCCCAAAGGCGGTCGAAGGATAAAAACTTTTCGCCGTCGGGTAATGATTCGTGAAAAGCCCTTTCCACCGGTTCGTACACAACACAATTGTCCTCATCATCGGCAGAGCCGGTAATAAATGTAGTGAACTCTGGCCCGGTAATAAATTGCTCTACAAACAAACCATCTACCAATAAATTCCAGCCACGATAGCCTTTGTATATTTCCGTAACCCTACCAGCCAGCTCTTCTTCTGTGTGTACCACATTCTTTACCGATACACCCATGCTACCGCCAGAAACGGCAGGTTTGATAATTATTGGTGCTCCTACTCTTTTGCAAATTCCTTTGGTAGAGCCTTTCTTATCTGTTATCACCCGCCAGTTAGCTGTAGCAACTCCGGCTTTATCAAAAGCTTTCTTCATCGGCACTTTTGAAGTAGTGATGTTATAGAAGTGAACATCGGAGCCGGTATAAATTAAACCAAGTTGATCTAATTCCTTAATAACAGATACTCCCGGACAGCCATTTACCTCATCGCCGTCACAGAGGTTTAACACCAATGGTGTCTTACCATTCTTAGTTTCTGCTATGGAACGGATAATGGATTTGTAATTATCCATGGTAACGGGTTGCCATTTCCATTCGGTTTTTAGTTCTTCAAAAACCTGTGTGTATTCTTTTATACTTTGTGTAAAATCGTAGTAGTGTTGAATAGTAGGGTCGTCGGATTCAAGATGCGGTGCCAGCACCCATACGATGTAAGGTTTTAATAATCTTGCTGCTTCGGATATTTTCATTAAATCAGGCTACTTTTTTTCTGGCCGCTTTTTTCACCAGTTGTTGTTGAATAAAATCAGTAAAGCGATATTGTGTTTGTATTTCCGGAGATAAATAGAAAGCTCCTCTTACATTACCAATACACCGTGGGCTTCCGCAATAGCAACCGAAAGATTGTGTCATTTTCCATTCGGTAGAAGGATAGAAGAAACCGAACTCATCCTGTTCCTGTATATTTTTAAGTGCTAACAGTTGCAATGTTGTTGTATCGAAGAAAACATTCGGATCACAATTGTGATTGATGTATTGTAAAAACTCAGGTTGTAATGTAATATGCTTACGGATGCCTACCTGCACTGTAAGATAAGTAGGCTCTGCTGAAATAGTTCCAGCAGAAAAATCAGCAATTACTTCACCTGCCTGATAAGACCGCAGTGCAAATAATGCATTTTGATTGTTAGAAACTTTTTGCCTTCTTTCGGCAAATTGATGGTTGCTTATAACACGATAAGCAGGGGCAGTAAGTATATCCATAAAGGGGTAAGTAAGTATTCGGATAGAAAGATATATATATTGTTTAACGTAACAAATTCATAACCGTTAAATGTGAATAATTAATAAACAATGTGAACTATGAAAGCCGCCAGGTTAAATAGTTTAATGCCGTTTTAACCATTTAAAGACTAAACTCTTTGAATGAAAACTGGTATAATTATTTACCAATAACTTTTTTTAGAACTTCAGACATCTAACTGAGTGGGCTGGTCTGAAAACCAGCCCGGCTGTGTTTATTAACTATTCCTGGAATACAAGCCCTGTGCAAACAACTGCTCTTGTCACTAGACTTGGTGCTGGAGTTTATGAAGTAACAATTTCCAACTGCATTTGTACCGAATGGAAAGAACAAAACTTTTGGTGCTTTGGGTAGCCAGACAGCCTACAGGGAGTAAGCTGGCTGAAAGAGTTCAGGAAGGGAACAGTGATGTTAATCCGATAGCTTTTCCTGTTTGATACCAAGACTGGCCATTACCAGACGAATTTCTCCAAAACTAATTTCACTCCCCACCTGTTGTTTAACAGGAGTTATTGATTTTCCATCAAAATTTTTAAGAGCTGATTCAATTAATGCAATTTTTTCATTACTTATCAACGCTGTTATTTTTATATCGCCGGTGCTGACAAATTTTGATAAATGCGATTCAATAGTTCCGTAGGTCAAGGTTCTTGCAGCTGCAATTTCGCTGATTGACTTTCCTTCTTTATACAGATTAAAGGTTTCTTCGTAAGTATTACCTTTCTTCTTTGACGAATTACTTTTTTCTTTTCGTTCCCTTTTAGGCGTTTTTTCGTGGATCAGTGAACTAAGATTATTTTCTTCGGTGTATTGCAATATCACATCCAAAAACTGCTGACCGTATTGTTCAATCTTTACATCGCCAAAACCGCTGATCTTTTTTAGTTCGGATAATGACTGTGGCAGATAACGGGCCATTTCATCAATCGTATTGCTGCCCGCTACTATATAAATTGGTAAATCCTTCTTTGCGCAAATCGTTTCTCTCAGTCTTCTTAATTGCTGATGTAAAGCAGGATGGGGAGTGTCTGCCCTTTTCTGTGCAACACCAGCATAAGCATTAACTGTAAAGGAGGGCAATACAAATTTTTGCTTGCGGCGATGAAAAGCTTCCATATCGAAATGATTATTAAACCCTTCGAGCATAAATTTCTTCATAGAGAACTGTGCAAAAATTTCCCGCAAGGCTTCGTTGTATTCTTTTGCATTCAGGCGGCTATCTGTAACAGCAGAAGATTGAGTAATGTATTGTATCAACGAGTTCAACTCTGTGATAAAGTAATTAGCTGCTGCGATTATTCTTTCCTGCAACGGTTTGTTTTCTTCCGGAGATTCCTCGTTTTGGAATAACCATTGGAGCTGCGCCTGAAACTTACTTGCTGTTTCCTGTTGGGTTTTCAGTTTTGACAAGAATTCTTCTGCCCATGAAATAGATTCTGCGTTAAATGAAGAGGAATGCTCAACGAGATATTTTATTAGCTCTTTTGTGGCGGCGATAGATAATGTAAAATCAAAGGTTACAATGAGCATTGCCTGTTGGTAATGTTTTTTGGCAATGGCCAATTCCTGTTCCAGTTGTCCGCTTGTGGCACTGCGTTGCGAAAACTCAACAATTCTTCTATCGCTAAAAAGCCTGCTTTGCTGTACACGGCTTTG
>JBBSJN010000023.1:0-23060 GCA_038257235.1 Chitinophagales bacterium | reverse complement strand
GGAAACAGCAACTGTTTTCATCGTTGGTTTTTATAATAAAATACCAACAGGAGCTTTGCTTTTGGTAAGCGATCAACCAATGACACCGGATGGTGTAAAAACAGAAGAAAGTGATAAAAGTGTTACCGCCCAGTTTGTAGAGAACCACGTTAAAATTGGGATTGATTCTTTGAAGCAACTAATGAATGACGGTATGACTGTAAGGCACCTAAAATTTTAAATAAAACAGCATATGAAATTGTTTTTCATATTATCAACCCTTGCCACAATGCTGCTTTCGAATGGCGAATGCAAAAAGAAGAAAGCAGTTGCAGGAAATCTGAAAGGCAGACTGGAAATAACAGGTATTTGTCTCAATTATACCATAAAATTATTAAAAGGTAATTTAGACACTTCGTTGATTGCTACTAATTGGACCGATGAAGTAACTGGCAAAAGTTACACAAATGTTTTCAGTCTGAAAAACCCCTGCAAATTTCCTCAAACGCTGAATGAGGGTGACGAGTTTTCATTCATTATTGATTCATCAGCCATCAATGATTGTATGAAGTGTGAAGCATATTATCCAACTCCTTCCCGTTCATTAAACATCAAGGTGGTTGACAACTAATGCAGCCGTTATTATCTATAAAAAATCTTTCCATTGATTTTCATACCGGATCATCAATAACCAATGCCTTAAAAAATATCAATGTTGAAGTATACAATGGCGAGGTAGTTGCTCTCGTTGGCGAATCTGGTTCTGGGAAATCCGTAACTGCTCTTTCTATTTTACAATTGCTTCCTTCGCCCCCGGCAAAATATACAGCCGGTGAAATTATTTTTTCGGAAGAAAATAATTCAACTGATTTATTGAAAAGAAGCAAGCATGAAATACAACATATCCGTGGCAACAAAATTGCCATGATATTTCAGGAGCCAATGACTTCTTTAAATCCTGTTCTTACCTGTGGCAGCCAGATACAGGAAGCATTGGTTCAACATAAAAAAATAAGCAAGAGAGAAGCGAAAGAGCAAACAATAAAATGGTTTGAAAAAGTAAAACTGCCAGCACCTGCCAGCATGTTCGATCGTTATCCGCATCAGCTAAGTGGTGGACAAAAGCAAAGAGTAATGATTGCAATGGCTATGTGTTGCGAGCCTTCATTACTTATTTGTGATGAACCTACAACTGCTTTGGATGTTACGGTACAAAAAACAATACTACAGTTGTTGAAAGAATTGCAGCAGCAATCCAATATGGGTATTATTTTTATTACGCATGATCTTGGTGTCGTTGCAGAAATAGCGGACCGGGCTATAGTAATGTATAAAGGAGAGATTGTTGAACAAAACACGGTGAAAGAAATTTTTTCCAATCCACAACATCCATATACAAAAGCATTACTTGCTTGCAGACCTGTAAATCATGAAAGAGGAAAGAGACTGCCGGTGGTGTCTGATTTCATGGAAGTTAATATTACAGCGAAGAAACAGGAGACTCCAAATGAAAAAAAAGATTTTTTTTCAACAGACAATGTATTGAAAGTTGAAAACCTGTCTGTTTGGTTTCCTGTTAAAAAAACAATTTTTGGCAAACCACTTTCCTATATTAAAGCAGTAGATGATGTAAGTTTTGATTTATATAAAGGGGAGACATTGGGATTGGTTGGCGAAAGTGGTTGTGGAAAAACTACATTAGGAAGAACATTACTCCGGCTTATCGAGCCAACATCCGGAAAAATAATTTATACTGGCATTGACCTTACTGCTAAAAAAAGAGATGAGTTAAGAGCACTGAGAAAAGAAATGCAAATAATTTTTCAGGATCCTTATTCTTCCCTTAATCCAAGAATAACAATTGGGTCGGCCATAGCAGAACCTTTGAAAGTGCATGGAATCAATTCCACAGAAAAACAAAGAAAAGAGAAAGTGGCTGACCTGCTTGAGAAAGTTGATTTAAAAGCAGAACATTTTAACCGCTATCCGCATGAATTTAGTGGTGGACAACGGCAAAGAATAGTTATTGCCAGAGCATTGGCATTAAATCCGTCATTCATTGTTTGCGATGAGTCTGTTTCAGCATTGGATGTAAGTGTACAGGCCCAGGTGCTAAATCTTTTGAATGATCTGAAAAAAGAATTTGGCTTCACTATCATTTTCATATCACATGATTTATCTGTAGTAAGATATATCAGCGACCGCATCATGGTAATGAACAAGGGAAAGATAGAAGAAACGGGAACAGCTGACAGTGTTTATTACAACCCTCAATCCGGCTATACCAAAAGGCTTATCGCATCAATTCCAAAAGGAATAATCGCCAATCATCAATAATCATCTTCACTATCTTTTCCATAAAACTGTTTGGCACTGTTTCTTCGGGAGTAAAGCATCTTTTTTACTTCCAGTTTAAGTTGAGCATTTAAAGGTTCGTCTGATTTAATTTTTGTATCGGTGAATGAAGTAAAGTCATATTTATTATAATTGTAGGAAGAAAACAACCCGGTTAATAATGGCTTGTTGCCCTCCTCATTTTCAAACTCAAACTCTTGTGGATTTTCGGGAACCAACCCAACCGTAGCCAGCTTCCAGTTCACATCATCTTTCTTTAGCTTGTATTGATAAAAATAAATAAATCCTTTTTTTTCGTTATAAGTTACTTGCAATCTATCAAGGTAAATAACTGAATCTGGTTTATTGTATGTAACTTTTTCCATCAATGCACTCTTGCCAAGATCAAGATGATTATTATACTGAGCAGGGAATTTGGCAAGCTGCTTTTTCTCTTTTAACGATGAATACAGTTCGTACCTGTATTCCTCCAGACCTGCAAAATATATCAGCAATGTATCCGGATAAGCCTTTTTATTATCCATTAAAAGCAGGAGTGTATTAAATTTAAGCTGCTTATCATTTGACTTGAGCATTTGCTCCAGCAATGGTTGCACAGCAGGCTTAGTTTCCCAAAAGGGCAGTAGCAATGTAGCATACAGGCTTAGATCCGCATTGCCTTTATCCTTTTCAGCATCAGTTCCAAGATAGGAGAAAGACTTCTTGTCCAGTTTATTCTCTTCGGCTTTAGCAATAGATCTTTTCTTTTCAGCAATTGATTGTTTTCTCAATTCCTGTTTGGCTTCTATCAGCAATTTACTATAATATGCCTCATAATCTTTGGGCTTTACTAAGTCACTATCCACCATCTTACCAAGCATCTTCATAATACTGCTTTTATAATCTTCCAGGTTCAATAATGGAAGAAGGTCCGGCAGAATTGCTTTTGTTAATTGCAACGTATCAGATAACTCGTCTAAAAAATCACCGTTGTCAAAACTGAAATCTGATTTATACATCCTCAGCAATTCGTAAGCTCCATAATCAGAAAAACTAGTTCCTGCAAAATCCAATACAGGTGGCTCATTGTTAATTATATCCCTGAAAGTATTAAAGGCAAAAGAAGTTTTTTGCTGTAGTAATGTTTCCAGCACCGGATACTGTAATTGAATAGTATCATCCAGAGCATAATACAAATCTTTAAGATAAACAGCAGATTCTTTTGTTGCAATTTTATCCAATTTGCTGATTAAGGCTTTCTTTGTATCAAGATATTTTTTTTCACGCCAGTTTAATGAGGCTATTGCTTTCTTAAGCTGAGGCAGATCAGCTGCGTCAACATCTATTTCCGCGATATGTGAAACAGCCCTTTTATGTTCAACAGAATCGTTACTAAAAAAATCTTTAAAGAAAACAGCCGTTTTCTTTTCAAATGGATTTACTCCTTTCAATGTATCAACAGGAGCAAAACTTTCATAGAAATTTTTTATGAATGAACTTGGCTTTGTAAGTGTATCAGATTGCGACATCAATGTAAAGCCAATCCCATCTTTGTAAAAGACCTTAGCCCAAAAAGACCGGCTGCTTCCTGTATCAGAAACAACAGTTTCCCAAATTTTAATACCATTGGGCAACTCATTCTTTTTCTTTTCTCTTACTATCCATGTACTATCAGTGCCGTATAGCATATCATTGTCATTTTCCAGCATTGAACTATCCTTGGAGTAATAATACCTCGGCGACTTGTAAAAGGTTACCAATATTTTTTCGCCAGTACTATCATTACTAATAATTTTGTTCCGGTATGCGCCGGCTTCGAGTAAATCATCTTCAGATAATTCCTCCTCATCATCATCAAGTTCGTTATAGCTGTATTGGGGAATGTCAATCTTAATTTTTTCCTGCACAGGAAAAACAGGAGTGGTTACTGAAAAATATAATGAAGTGTCGCTTTGCAGTTTAGCTTCTTTATATACAAATGGCTTAATCTCAAAAGAATTCAGAAAGTTATTTAGTTCAGGAGTTTCCTTTTTGCCATGAGCTACTAATGTGTAATAGTGTGGCCCCTGAATCAGGAAACGGGTAAGAAAAATATTTCCTTTCTTATCCCTATACTTAGCATCTAATGCAGGATATCCGTTAAATGTTGTTTGTTTGCGGCTAATCTGTGTGTCAATAAATTCAGAAGACTTAAAACTCTCGTCCATGAGCCCCAGATCAAATGTATCTTCTTCTGCAAAACGATAGTTATGAATACTTGTTTTAATTACCCTGAAATGATTGCCTGATTTTTTATCTTCCGCATCATATATCCAGCTACCATCATTACCAACAAAAGGCTCATGCGGCATATCTACTGCGAAGCCTCCATAGGAAGGAGAATATTTCTTCCAACCGGCAGCGTTTTTATATTCTTTCATTTGAATACTACCAAAAAAACTTTTAGCCTCATCCCCGAGTTTTACATAATCGCCGTTACCACTCATTTTAAAAAAGATAATTTCAAATGGAGTGATAAACATATTGTAGCGTTGTAAATCTCCTCTGCGGGTTCTGCTTGTTACATCAATTCCCTTATAGCCATTTTTAACAATAGCAGTTTTTGAAATAATTTTTCCGGGTACATTCTCATATAAAAGGCTGTCCAGTTTTTTATACACTTCATCTTCGCTATGGTTCCACATCCAGGCGTTGGTCATAATTCTTGTGTACATATAGTAGCTGCCGTTGGCCATATCTGCATACTGCCATTGGTCCAATGCATCTTCGTCTGCCATTTTATAGAAAGTTCCGGGAATATCTACACTTACAAATCCATCTTTCGATGATTCTTTGCGGAATGTAACCGGAACTCTAATCTTATCAACCATATCTTTTTCACGGCTTGCCCTTTCACCCATTTTCACCGGACGGAGTTTGTATCCCTTGCTTCTTAAAATTTCTATTACACCTCTGTCTCCGGGCAAATGTGCTGCACCAATACCTACAAATAAGACTGAACCCGATTTAATAATTGAATCAATTGAATTGGCCTGAATATAATTTCGCTGATACAAAAACTTCTCATCGAAAGCTTCGGAAACACTGTTGTACTTATTGATTGAATCTAATTGATCTAAATTTCCGGTACGGTATGCTTCCTGTAATTTATCAGCAGAATATTCGCCTGCCATATCGCTATAGCTTCGTTCTTTCTTGTTCTTATCTTTTCCAGCATCTTTATATGCTTCGGCCATAAGCCGCATACTTTCGCCATAGTCTTCCACACCTGCTACTTTCTTGCCCCATTTTTTACCGCATTGAAATATATACATATCGAGATAAGTGTCTTCTTCAAAGTCACTCGTTTCATTACCATAAGAACGATACAACAAACTATTAATAGTAGATGGATTACTATATAAAGACTGTTCTATTTTTTTATAATATTCAAAAAACTTAAGTGTGCTGATTGTAAGATAATCGTTAGGCATTGCAGAATATGCACTGAAACGATTGCTGCTATTGTAACCTTTTGATCCGCTCAGGTCATATTTATTCATATCCTCCTGCCAGGTTTCAGGATTGGTTTCCAATGCCACTACTTGTGCCTTTCGTAAAGCGATATAAAAAGAATCCGGAAGATTGAAAGCAAGTTTACTGCTTACATGCATTGTTCCGATAAGGTATGATGGCTGTGCCAATCCCTTTCCGGTAATTTCCCAAAGCAGGCTGGGATACTTTTTATCTTTTATAGTAAGCTGAGCTTCAGAACAAAAAAAAGTAAACGATATGAGGAGCAAAGAAATAATTCGTTTCATAAGAATTGTCACTTGGTAAACAGGATGAAATTTGAATATTGACAAAATTAAGATGCAATATCGCATCTAAAAGCATAAAATTATTTTGATTTTCAGCTATTTAGCTTTCAGGCTGCTGTGTAAAGAATCTAAAAAAAAATATCCGCTATTGCATTAAAAAAGATTACTTTTGCCAACTTAAAATGCAGTCGCATTGACCAAACCCGGCGCCGTAAGGCCGGATTCGGCTTATCCCGGCAACCCTGTCAGGTTTGTGTCAAGACTAAGATGATATAAACCTAAATACACATGAAGCTTTCACAATTCCGTTTCGATCTTCCTTTAAACCTTATTGCTCAAAATCCTGCCAAACGTCGTGAAGATGCCCGTATGATGGTTGTTAACCGCCATACCGGAGAAATTGAGAACAAGCACTTTCGTGACATTATTGATTATTTTGATGACAAGGACTGTTTTGTAGTGAACAACACTAAAGTGTTTCCTGCAAGAATGTATGGACGTAAAGAAAAGACAGGTGCTAAAATCGAAGTGTTTCTTTTAAGAGAATTGAACAAGCCTAACCGTCTTTGGGATGTAATCGTTGATCCTGCAAGAAAAATCCGTGTTGGTAATAAATTATACTTTGGCGATCAGGAAGACCTGGTGGCAGAAGTAATTGACAACACTACCAGCCGGGGCCGTACCATTCGTTTTTTATGGGAAGGAACAGAAGAAGAATTCAGAGCACAATTAGAAAAATTGGGAGAAACACCTCTTCCAAAATACATAAAGCGTAAACCAGACGAAGAAGATAAAGAAAGATACCAGACCGTTTATGCAAAGCATGAAGGAGCTGTAGCTGCACCAACTGCAGGTCTTCACTTTAGCCGTGAGCTGATCAAACGTCTTGAAATAAAAGGCATCCGCTTTGCAGAAGTAACGCTTCATACAGGTCTTGGTACTTTCCGCCCGATAGAAGTTGAAGACCTGAGCAAGCATAAAATGGATGCTGAATATTATAATATAGAAGAACCTGCCTGTAAAATTGTAAACCGTGCAAAAGAATATGGACACCGTATCTGCTCTGTTGGCACTACAACCATGCGGGCAATGGAATCTTCGTTTACTGCACAAAAACTTTTAAAACCTTCTGAAGGATGGACGAATATGTTTATTCATCCTCCTTATGAATTTAATATTGCTGATTCCTTAATAACTAATTTTCATTTACCAAAAACAAGTTTGCTTATTATGACTTGTGCTTTTGCAGGGTATGAATTAGCAATGGAAGCTTATAAAAAAGCTATAAAGGATAAATACCGTTTTTTTAGTTATGGAGATGCGTTGTTAGTTATATAATTATCACTCACATGATAAACAAGAGAAGCCCTGCATGCAGGGCTTCTCTTGTTACTATATAATTTCTATTATGCTTTTTGTTTTTTCTTTGGTGCGGCTTTCTTAGCAGTGGGTTTCGATTTGCTTTTCTTTAAAGCGGCATCTAAAGCAGCACTAAGATTTGCAAAAGTAGGTTTACCTGTAACCATCACATCGTTTACAAAGAATACAGGAATATCTTTTACTCCACGGTTCCGGCCTTCTTTTATATCATCCTGAACTTGCCAGCCGTAAACACCATTTACTAATTCATCAAGAAATTTTTTATTATTTACTCCAGCTTCTTTACTATGCAATTTCAAGCTGGTAGTTCCCAGGTTTCTGCGATTAGCAAAAAGCACATTGTGCATTTCCCAAAACTTACCTTCCTGTCCTGCAGCAACAGCAGATTCACTGGCTTTTAAGCTACGCTGATGAATTAATGTTAGGGGAAAATGCCTGAATTGAAATCTTATTTTCCCATCATACTCTTCGAGCAATTGCTTTACAATCTCATTTACTTTAGCACACTCTTCACTTTCATATTCACCAAATTCCAACAGTGTAACCGGAGCATCTATGTTGCCCACAAACATTTCCCGAGGTTCGATGATGATGACATCATCTTTTTTAAAAGCCATTTTTTTCCTTTTTATTTAGTTCATCCCTTTTTACAGGTACCAATCTTGTGATTATACATTAACAAATTTCCAGCCATTTGGTTGAAAGAGTGGATTTTATGACACTCAGTCATTAACCGAAAGCGGATGAAGATAATATTTTTTTCCAGCTAGCCAAATCTGGTTATTAGCAAGTTGCAAACATGCAGGTAAATATTTAATAATCAAATGATTATAATAATTATTTGAAATATTAAAAAGCCCATTTCTAGTGTAAAAGAACAGCCCACTTAAAGCTAGCTTCTTTATAAATCAATTATTCGCAACCAAAGACTTATTAAGAATATTTTCCCTTAAAAAACAATTGGGCATCTATTCTTTTTAGTCTTCAAAAAGATTGAGTGATAACCATTTAATCGTATTATGCTCTTCTTGGCAATCAGTATTCGTCATAAATGTTGACTTGAATCATAAACTCGCCTACCCTACTTTTACATCATCAAAACAGAATCAATCTGTTTTATTCCGGAAATAAAAAACGGAATCTCTAGCTACTACTTGCCATTTGATTGCCACTGATTTTACAGCGATTATTGTCTCAATTGTTTTTGTACTCAATTATTAAAACTTTAAACCCTTTTATTATGAAAAAGATTTTCAACAACAATCGTTTAATCGCAATCGCTTTTTTAACTGTTTTTACTTTAGGTGCAGTAGTTCCGGCATCAGCCATTGAGAAACCAGTGGTGCCAGTAGCCTTAAAATATACAGGCCAGATCAACAATCAACCTGTATTTGAATTAAGCTTTCATGGAAGTTCGCTACAAGACAATTTCACCATCGTCATCAGCGATGAGTATGGGAATGCATTGTATCGTGAAAACATCAAAGGTGAAATCTTTACAAAAAAGTTTGCCCTAAACACCGATGAATTAGGTGATAACAATGTCCGTTTTGAAATATTTTGCAACAAAACTAAAAAGTCTGTTACGTATGACATTAATAGAAACACCAGAGTGGTATATGAAGTTGCAGTAGTAGAAGTCAAATAACCCTATCCTGGAAATAATAAAAGCAACCCTGTTACAGTGTTGCTTTTATTGCATTGGAATTCTATATGTTAAATTAGTTCTTAGAATAACCTTTTGGTAACAGGTCCAACCCATCAAGGAGGCCAGCCGCTACACCTTTCGAAGGATTCAGGTTACGGATCTCCATGATCTTATCACTACGCAATACTATCTCCACAGAAGCCACAATCTTATTAATCTTCTTTCCAGTCTTCTTCATACTCTTCCACCCTTTTGTAAGTGCAGGCATGGTGTGAGTATGTGTTCCTTTTATTTTCAATTTAGCTTTAAAGGTTTCACCATCAGATGTAAGATCAATTATTTCAAATTTTGCATCAGGCATTCCTTCTTTTATTCTACGATAAACTTCCACATACTCTTCAGCTTTCACAGTTTTTTTTAAAATAACAGAACTGAATTTTCCATCCAAGCATTCCTGCGCTTTATCAAAATTCTCTTTTTCAATTGCTTTAAATATATCCAGTATCACATCATAATCCTGGTAATTCATAACATTCATCATATATATATAATTTTAAGTGAGTAAACAAGGCGGAGATACCGCAGAATAAACAGATAATACGAAAAATATCGAAAAAAACCAAATAAAACTTGTTTGCCATTAAAAAACTTGCTATCTGTTTTCAGAAAAAAAGTTAAACAAGCACAGGTACAACCTACTTTTTGTCTGTATGTTTTTCTTTCATCCAGGCCACCGACTTCTTAATAATTGCCTGAAGTACTTTCGTATCAACATCAGACAACCGATTTATATACAAGCAAGAACCTTTGCTGATTTTTAATTTGCCCAGCTTACTTATCAATTCAGGAAATCTTTCTGGACCCGGTATAATATATACTGTAAGGTTTTGTTTGCGGGGAGAAAACCCGGTTAACATCCACTCACCTTCCTGCGTACTTCTTTCTGACTTATAATGATATGAACCGAAGCCAACAATACTTGTTCCCCACATTTCCGGTTTTTCTTTTAGTACCTCTTTAAATAAACCAAGCAGTGCTTTGCCATCTTTTCTCCGCTCCTCATCTTCAATTGAAGATAGAAATTGAGCAACACTGGCTTTGTTTCGTTGTGTTTTTATTTCTGCCATACAAGAAGGGTTTACTATTTCAAATGAATATTCTGTTTACCATTAAATTTAAGAACAAATATTGATAGCCGTCATACATATTAGTGCAACTACCTATTTTTGACAAATGCAAAATCTGAAATCACAATTTTTACTACGAGAAGATATTACTTTTCTCAACTTCGGTTCATTTGGTGCTTGTCCTAAACCAGTATTTGAAAGATACCAACAGTATCAGCTGGAGTTGGAACAAGAGCCTGTACATTTTGTAACATCAAAAGCTCTACAATATCTTGAGCAATCAAGAGAAGCATTGGGCAGCTATGTGAATTGCCACAAAAATGACTTGGTGTATGTAACCAACCCTTCGTATGCTGTGAATGCTATAGCCAAAAGTTTCGACCTGAAAGAAGGTGATGAAGTATTAGCAACCGATCTTGAATATGGAGCTTGCGATAAAACCTGGGATTACTATTGTAAAAAAGCCGGAGCCAAATATGTTCGCCAGCATATTCCTCTTCCTATAGAAAGTAAAGAACATTTTATTGAAGCATTCTTTAAAGGCTTAACAGCAAAAACAAAACTTATTTTCATCAGCCATATTACCAGCACAACCGCTTTACGTTTTCCGGTAGATGAAATATGTGCTATTGCAAAACAAAAAGGTATACTGACTTTTGTGGACGGCGCCCATGCACCCGGACATATTCCATTAGACTTGCAAACATTGAATACAGATTTTTATACCGGAGCTTGTCACAAATGGATGATGACACCGAAAGGCAGCTCCTTCCTTTATGTGAGAAAGGAATTACAACATCATGTTGATCCTTTAATAATAAGTTGGGGTTATGATGCCATGTTTCCTTCTGATTCGCAGTTTATAGATTACCACCAGATGAATGGCTCCAGAGATTTGTCTGCTTTTTTAACAATCCCCGCTGCTATAGAATTTATGCAACAACATGATTGGAAAACAGTAGCTGCATCATGCCGGAAACTGGTACAGAAAAATATTGAGCCTTTTTGCAAATTATTAAACACTTCGCCACTGAAACCAGTGAATGATGATTTTAGTTTACAACTTTTTAGTGCTGAAATAAAAACTACAGAACCAGAAAAACTGCATGACTACTTCTTCGAACAATACAAAATACAGATACCGGTAATGCGGCATGGCGATAAAGTGTATTTGCGGTATTCCATTAATGCATTTAATAACCAGACTGATATGGATAAGCTGTTTGCAGCGATAGAAGACATAAAGAAAACTACTTCCTTTATTAATTAATGGACCCAGCAATGAATTGCTGTAAGTGTTTTTCTTTATTTATTTTAATCGTATTGGCAATCGATAGCTTTTCTGCCAGTATTAAAGTACTTTTGTTTCGGATTCGCAGCACTACCTTTAAAGCAACCATCATCAAAACGCTGATTGAAGAAATATTTCGATTTTCTTTCCTGCTTCCTCTGGCAATTTTAACAGCTTCTGTTTTGTCTGGGAAAATACGTCTGAACATTCCATTAGCAATTATTGCTATTTACTTTATTGTTTTCTTTTTTTTGAACTTCTACTACCCTCAGTTAATAAAACTGATGACAAAAAAAGTTTATTATTTTATTTATACGCTTTTTGAATATATCACTTTTACCAGCCTGCTTTACTACATTATCCGCAACAATAAATTTAAAAAGCTGATACTGATCTGTTCAATATTGTTCATAGGTTTTATGATTATCAATTACCTTGTTACGTCCTATAAAAGAATGGACTCTGTACCAATTGGCGTTTCAACAATACTGCTGTTTATTTATATCTTTTATTATCTGTTTAATTCATTAAAAGAAATTGAAAGTAAAAGCTTGTACAAAGGACCGGAGCTCTGGTTTGTAACAGCAATGCTTATTTATCTTGGCAGCACTTTCTTTTTCTTTATTCTTGCCAACAGCCTCGACAGTCAGTTTATGAGTGACTACTGGCATTTTTCCTTTCTGGGAGATATTGTGAAGAATATTCTATTTGCTATTGGCCTTGTGCTTTATGTGAAAGCTAGTGGAAGAGTGAAGAAAGATAAAAGCACGGTTGATCATTTGCTTGGGATGTGATATAGTGTTTTAAAAAAGATGAAATAGTTTTACACATTTTATAAAAATGGCACGGAACTGGCAACATTAAATCAAATCTCTTTCGACGGGGTGGTTTCGAAAGAAATCTGAGAACATACCCAAATCATCTGATCCGGATAATACTGGCGAAGAGAAAGAGAGAGTACAAGGGGTTTTGGCCAACACCAAAACCCTTTTTTTATTGGATTGTATCCAACAAACGTTTACCAAGTTTTCAATTGTTGTTTATTAAATCTCCATTCAGGAGTTACAATCTCGTTCATGTCCGGAATGCTATACCAGGGACTTAATTCTCCATTCATCGGGTTTATAAGTAAATGAATATCCTGTGCAGGCTGATAGCCTTGTACCAGCATAAATACTTTTTCTTCTTTCGTATTAAAAGCCATATCTGCTACTATAACTGCATGACCTGGAAAACCACCTTTTATTAAAACATCACCGGGTTTAATGCCTGTAAAATCATTTACTGATCGCAACTGTTTCTCTAGTGATGCAGAGCCACACCAGCCGAAAACTTCATCCAAATACCGATTGAAAGCATACCTGTTACTTCCACCTTTCCAATTATACCATTTGTTGTTGTAATCCTTAAAACGGATTGAGTCATACTGATGTTGCGAAAAAAGATATTCTGCCCGAAGCCGCATTACCACATCTGCACATTGCTGTAAATCTGTTTTACTTCGATCAATATCTATTACTGCGAATTGAGATTCCTGATTTGGTTTTAATTTTCCATTATACAAGTAAACAGTTTTATCCTCTTTAAAAGGAAGCTTTCGCAACCAGTATTCAAAAGATTTTGGATCAGCTGCATATCTTTTAAAGCCGGCAGGTGTTGCAATCGCTTCAATATTTTTATAATTAACTTTTGTCTGCCCGATTGGGTTCGGCTCTATCTCAATTGATTTCGATCCTGTGTCTGATTGTTGGCAGCCTGCACCATTTAGTAATACCAGAAAGAGGATAACATTCTTCATAGCATACTATTTGATATGCTACTGTTGAAATTCCATAAAACTGAAATACAAAAGGGCATTCTTTTATCGCCCACTGTAAAATATTTATCCAGTGTCAACGTTCTAAAATTATAAAACCCAACACTGTGAAAAAACTCTACGTTATTTTACTACCGCTTTTGCCAATTCTTACGATGGCACAAAAATCGGTTGACTTAGATAAATACCGGTTTACTGTTCAATACCGTTCTCTTCCTGCAATGAAAGTGGATAGCACTTATCGAACCTACAATGTAGAAATAGAAAGCACAAAAATGATGCAGCCCCTGTTGCAGGATATGTCGCCGGAAAAAACAGTGATATTGGAAGGCTGGCGCAAACTATCACAAAACGGACATCTGTCTGTAAAAGTAAAACTGGGCGATCTTTTGCCCGAAGGTGTTTCCATAAAAGAAAGGGTTGAATCGATAAAAAATAAAAGCGGACAGGTAACCGGCACCCGAACCTACTATCACCAGGAAGTAGTTTACACTTTCGCTGCAACTGCCACAATAAACGACTATAAAGGAATACATATAATGGACGAAGAACTTGCTGGTAGAAATTATAAACAGGTGCATAAAAGCCCTGAGTTTACAATAAGGGCTCTTGCAGAAGGTTACTTTGTCGTTAATTCAATAACAGTTACAAAAACAGTTTTTCAAAACTGTGTAAACAATGCCATGCATTATCTGAGTAAACGATTAACTGAAAAATTAGGTTTTAGTGAAATTACAGCTAAAGATCAAATTTGGATCATAGATAGCCGTAAGCACCCGGAATATGCAGCACACCGCCGGGCCTTTCAACAAATGAATGAGGTACTCTTTAGCATGAATGCAACCGACCCGATTGATGAAGCAAGAGAAAAACTTAAACCTGTTATTGATTATTTTGAAAAAATTAAAAGAGATTATCCCTCTACCAGCCGACATGACCGTAAAATAAGATATGCCAGTTATTATAATCTTGCCGTCTTACATTATTATTTAGACGATCCGCAAGCAATGATGAAAGAAGCAAACGGACTGGAACTAAATGATTTTGATGCAAAAGATGCAAAAGGTTTTGTACAAACAGCCACCTGGTTAAAAAACCTGTTTCAGCAAACAAATATTTATACCCGTCATTTTCCCATTAATACAGATCTTTTTAAAGGTCCTCATGAAAAACAACAGGATGTAACTGTCAAATAAAGCCGGAAAGAAACCCTCTATAATGCAAACCCATTCCAGATATCAAAATATTTCAGTAGCCATATTATAACTGCAATGATGACAACAATATTTAAAATGGATTTAATGGACGAAGCCATCGGAACATAATTGTTGATCAGATAAAGGATAACTCCTACAATAATCAGGGTAATAACAACAGTAATTAGTGCTTGCATAAAATAATTTTGCTATTAAGATATGAATTCCTTTTAAGTAATAATAAAATTTTATTGAGAGGGCTGCCAGGGCAGAATCGAATTACCCTGATTCATTTATCTAAATAACTCTACGAGGCAAGAATCCGGCATTATGCTTGTGTTCTATTTATAATTATTTATAAGTAAAAACATACCAGCATGAAAAATTACCACAGTTATAAAAGTTGTATTGACGCCTGTTTAAAATGTGCCGCTATTTGTAATCATTGCGCCTCTTCCTGCACACAGGAAGAAGATGTGAAGATGATGAGCCGCTGCATACAATTAGACATGGAATGTGCCGCCATTTGCTATGCTGCCGCACAACTGATGAGCCTTGGCAGCGAAAAAGCAAAAGATATTTGCAAACTCTGTGCGGAAATATGTAAAGCATGTGGGGAAGAATGTTCACAACATGATACAGAGCATTGCCGTGAATGTGCAGCAGCTTGTAAAGCATGTGCCGAAGAATGTATGAAGATGTAAAGCTGCCGGATCAAGAATACAAAAGTTTTACACATTTAAAAAAACTGGCACGAAACTGGCATCCTTAAATCAAATCTCTTTCGACGGGGTGGTTTCGAAAAGAAATCTGAGAATATACCCAAATCATTTGATCCGGATAATGCCGGCGAAGAGAATGAAAGAGTACAAGGGGTTTTGGTTATCACCAAAACCCTTTTTTTATTTTAACCCTGCAATAGAATTTCATACAACTTTTGAAATGACAACTTATCCCAATAACCTCGCTGAAAAATAATCTTATCATTTTTAACCTGAAAGAATCCGCAGCCACGAAAACCTTTGGGATATTTCCACGCCATGATGGCCCATTCACCATCTTCAAATATATTTTCCGGTATACAAACCATTTTGGCATTGGTAAATTCAGTGGCAAACATTTTCTTTATCGCTTCTTTACCTGTTACCGGTTCGTTAGCCACCTGATGATTGACAGCATCATCGCTGTATAATGAATTGAGTGTCTCGATATCTGCTTTATTAAAAGCATCGATCCATTGTTCCAATATCTGTTTTGGGGTCATAATAAGATTGGTGTTTATTGTAAAAATAACCCAGAATCGATTGTGAGTAAGTTTTTCACTTTTTCTTCCTTTTTTGAAGCTGTTGGATGTCGTCGAGGTCTTTATAGCGGCCTGCTGCTTTCTTTGCTTCTATTAAACTATTCATGTGCAGGTATCGCACCGGCAAGCCACCATCGTCGTGTATCTGAGATAAAGTGAATGCTTCATCAAATTGTAAACCCTTCACAGCCGTCATCAATTCAATCTTAATTGGTGATACACCGAACATCCATACATCGAATTCATCACTCAAAAACTTTTCCTCCGTCATGTCGAAGACCGGCATTCCAAACTGATGAAATGATTTTACCACCTTCCTGTAGTTTTCTTTTGTTCTGTTAACCCATACATCCATGTCGGCAGTTGTTCTTACATATCCGTTTAGTATTACAGCCATACCACCTACAAGGATGTATTCTACCTCCTGCTTATTGATTGCTGCAAGGAAGTCCCTGAAATCGTCATTAAAATAATCCGCCATGCTTACGTTTTGAAAATACGGTTCTGTCGAGTTTGGTTGTTGGCTTTACTTTAAAAGCCATGCAGATAAGATAGAAGGCCGCATCGAGTCTTTCTGCTGTTGACTTATTTTCCCACGGGCCGTAATGATCATCTGCTTCTTCAAAGGTTTGAATTTTAAAAGCTGTTTTATCCATCCGGTATTTTTTGGGCATTGCCATTGGTTAAAATTAAGAACAATTGGTGAGAGATTTATAGCCCAACTTTAGTACTACTAGCATCGTTCCTTGCGTCGCACACTTGTACTGTATGTCGTTATTCAGCTTTTCATACAATAAAATTTCTGATAACGGCGAGTCCGGCCGCAAGATTCTTTTATTATTAACTATTTCTGGCCAAGACATCGCCGGGAAGGTTATTGTTGAAGACTCGAGAGTGAATAAAGTTTATACTGGACTTGATCCGGTATAAACTTGCAAGGGACGATGATAGTACTGCTGTTGGGTACATCCTTCGACTTCGCTCAGGACAAAAAAAGCCCCGACGATTGCCGGGGCTTTGAATATGGTTTTTCTTTTTTATTTTTTCTTCCCACTTTTCTCCATCTCCAACGCCTCATTTCTAAAAACAACCGTATTATCAAATACATCCACTAATACCGGAATTGTTTTATCTATATCGCCAGCGAGTATTCTTTTTGATAGCTGGTTGACAATCTCTTTTTGTATGAGCCGCTTTAATGGTCTTGCTCCCAACTGTGGATCGAAGCCCTGCTCGGCCAGAAAGTCGAGTGCATATTCGCTGAACTGTAATTGTATGCCGCTCTGCGCTACCAAGTTTTTTAATCCTTGTAACTGGATCCTTACAATTCCTTTTATCTCTTTCATCATCAACGGACGGAACATGATGATATCATCTACCCTGTTTAAAAATTCAGGGCGGATGGTTTGGCGCAACAAAGTCATTACTTCCACTTTGGCTTTATCTGTTACTTCATCCACTGTTTCTTCATTCACACCATCAAAAGCATCTTGTATAAGATGGCTGCCGATATTACTCGTCATGATGATAATAGTGTTCTTAAAATTGACGACACGGCCTTTGTTATCTGTCAATCTTCCATCATCCAGCACCTGCAATAATATATTCCACACATCTGGGTGAGCTTTTTCAATTTCATCGAGCAGCACAACACTGTATGGTTTTCTGCGCACCGACTCGGTTAGCTGTCCGCCTTCATCATAGCCCACATAGCCGGGAGGCGCACCTACGAGTCTGCTTACGGAATGCTTTTCCTGGTACTCACTCATGTCAATCCTCGTCATCATGCTTTCATCATCGAACAAATATTCTGCAAGAGCTTTTGCCAGTTCTGTTTTACCCACACCGGTAGTACCGAGGAAGATGAATGAGCCGATTGGTTTTTTCGGGTCTTGCAAACCTGCACGGCTTCTGCGAATGGCATCGGCAACAGCAGTGATGGCTTCATCCTGCCCCACTACTCTTTCATGCAAATGCTCTTCGAGCTTTAATAATTTTTCTTTATCGCTCTGCAACATTTTAGTAACAGGAATGCCGGTTGACTTTGCTACACTTTCTGCAATGTCTTCTGCATCTACTTCTTCTTTAAGTAAACGCTTTTCTCCACTCTCTTCTATTTCTTTGGTAACATCAACAATCAGTTGTTCTTTGTCTTTAATTTTTCCATAACGTATCTCAGCCACTTTTCCATAATCACCTTCCCGTTCTGCTTTTTCGGCTTCCTGCTTGAGGTGATCGATATCTGCTTTTGCATTCTGTACTTTTTCTACAAGCTCTTTTTCTTGTGTCCACTTTGCTTTGTACGTATCTCTTGATACGGACAGGTTGGCAATTTCTGTATTGAGTTCTTTGAGCTTGGATTCATCATTCTCTCTTTTGATGGCTTCTTTTTCAATTTCGAGTTGACGGATTTGTCTTTCCAATGTGTCAAGCTCTTCGGGCATGGAGTTCATCTCCAGGCGAAGTTTGGCTGCACTTTCATCAATAAGGTCAATTGCTTTATCGGGTAAGAAACGATCGGTGATATAGCGACTGGATAATTCAACTGCTGCAATGATGGCTTCATCTTTTATACGTACATGGTGATGCGTTTCATACCTTTCCTTCAATCCACGAAGAATGGAGATGGCATCTTCCACATTGGGTTCATCAATCATCACTCTCTGAAAACGTCTTTCCAATGCTTTATCTTTTTCAAAGAATTTCTGGTACTCGTTGAGTGTAGTTGCACCAACGGCTCTTAGATCCCCTTTGGCTAATGCCGGTTTTAAAATGTTGGCCGCATCCATTGCACCTTCGCCACCACCAGCACCAACGAGGGTATGTATCTCATCAATGAATAAAATAATTTCTCCATCGCTGCCAGCTACTTCTTTTACCACACCTTTTAATCTTTCTTCAAACTCCCCTTTATATTTTGCACCGGCGATGAGCAAGCCCATATCTAACGCATAGATGATCTTGCTTTTTAAATTCTCCGGCACATCACCATTTACAATACGGTGTGCAATGCCTTCGGCAATGGCCGTTTTGCCAACGCCGGGTTCGCCAACGAGTATCGGGTTGTTTTTTGTCCTTCTTGAAAGTATGTGTAAGGTTCTTCTTATTTCTTCATCACGGCCGATAACAGGATCGAGTTTACCTTGCCTCGCCAATTCATTCAGGTTCTTTGCATATTTGTTCAATGCATTGTATTCCTGCGACTGTGTTTGCGATGTTACGGTTTCGCCTTTTCTTAATTCGTTGATAGCTGCTACTAAACCTTTTTCAGTTAGGCCTGCATCTTTCAATAGTTTGGCTGTGGAATCATTTCCTTGTACTATAGCCATCAACAAATGCTCCGGTGTTACAAACTCATCTTTAAATTGCTTGAGTGCTGCTCCTGCTCTTAAGACAACACTGTTAGCTTCACGGCTAATCTGCTGTGCAGGTTCGCCAGATGCTTTGGGCAGTTTGGCCATCAATTCCTCAAGCTTGGTATCAACCAGGTTAACAGTTACATTATTTTTTTTCAATAAATAATCAACAGGTGAATCCTGCTGCTCAAGCAATGCTTTTAATATATGCTCAGTCTCGATATTCGGACTTTGCGCATTAAAAGCAATTTGCTGCGCCTGCTGAAATGCTTCGGCGGCTTTTATTGTGAAATTTCCTAAATTCATATACTTATTTTTTTTGTCTCCCACAAAGGGCACTAAGACTATTCCATATGTGAGGTATTCATTATTAATTTTAAACTCATGTTTCAAATATTGCTCCAACGTCATAAAAACCGTAACTGTTTTCTTATGTCCCACAAAGGGCACAAAGCTTACCAGTTTTTAATTTTCTTAGTCTTTGTGGGCAATATATTTTTAATTTTAACTTGTATCTCAAATATTACTCCAACGCCTCAAATAAGTAACTATGTCATATAAAGTTAAATCTATCTGCATGAAAGTCATACCGGTTACAATTTTCCTGCTATTGTTGCAGCCTGCTTATTCACAACACAAGTGGGGCAATTTGGACACAGAAATAGAGGCCAAACAAAAAATACTGGGAGAAAACCTTGTGGCGATGATCTGGGATAAAGATTCATTGCTCTACAAAAAGGAATTGGGAGGATTTAACAGCAAAACTCAGGCACCAATTGCCAGTTGCAGTAAATGGTTAACGGCAGCATTGGTAATGCAGTTTGTGGATGAAGGAAAACTATCGCTAGATGATAAAGTGGTAAAATATATTCCAGAGTTTGATAAATATTTTAAAGGCTATATCACCATCCGCCAATGCCTGAGCCATATGACGGGCATCAAAGATGAAGAAGGAATGCTGAAAAAATTATTGAAAAGGAGAAAACTGGAATCGCTGGAAGAAGAAGTAAATGGATTTGCTTCGCAAAGCATCAGAGCAAATGCCGGAACCGATTTCTGGTACGGCAATATCGGATTGAATATTGCTGGCCGTGTGCTGGAAGTGATCAGCCGGAAAAAGTTTGAGATATTGATTCGTACCAAACTTTTTTCTCCATTGGGAATGACGAAGACAACATTTGCAGAAGTGAATGGCGGGCCGGTGAATCCATCCGGCGGTGCAAAATCAACTGCTGATGACTATATGAAATTTTTGGTGATGCTGCTGAACAAGGGGAAATATAATGGGGTGCAGATCCTTAGTGAAAGTGCGGTAAATGAAATGAGGTTAGCCCAAAACTCTTTGGACCAGGTTGCTTATGCGCCTAAATCTGCTGAAGGTTTTAAATACGCTGCGGGAAGTTGGGTGATTGAAGAAATGATATTTACTGAAGTAATAAAAGACAAGAACTCACTTAACAAAACTGTTCCGCCAATGCCAGGAACCATTATTAAGAAAACTGTGATTGCCGCCTCACTTGCCAGTCCGGGTTTATTCGGCACCTGGCCAATGGTGGATTTTTGCAGAGGTTATGCTTATATCGTTTTTGTAAAGAACCTTTTAGGAGAAGAAAGGGCTGGTGTGCATATTGCATTAAAAAAAATAATTGATTCAACTATTCCTGATAACTGTAAGAATTAACTTTTAATAAAGGGTATTTTTGAAGCTAATGGCAACAACATCTCAAAATACCTTGTTTATAAAAAAATTGGCTGCTCAGCTTGGCTTTGAGTTTTGTGGCATAGCTAAAGCTCAAAAACTGGATGATGATGCCAGAAAACTTGAAAACTGGCTGCAAAATGACATGCATGGCTCTATGAGCTATATGGAGAAATATTTTGACTTAAGAATAGATCCAGCTCAATTGGTGCCGGGTGCAAAGTCAGTAATTACGCTGATGAAAAATTATTATCCTGCACAACGCCAGGAAACTCATACGCCAAAAATATCGAAGTATGCTTATGGGAAAGACTATCATGAAGTAATAAGAACTAAACTCAACGAATTTCTTGACAACATAAAAAGCAATATTGGCGATATACATGGAAGAGGTTTTGTAGATTCTGCGCCGGTGCTTGAAAGAACATGGGCACAGCGTAGCGGATTGGGCTGGGTTGGTAAAAATGGGAATCTTATTACAAAAGAAAGTGGCTCCTTTTATTTTATAGCAACATTAATTACTGATCTGGAATTAGAATATGACAATCCATTTGTGAAAGATTACTGCGGCACCTGTACACGGTGTATTGATGAATGCCCGACAGATGCTATTCTTCCTGATAAAGTAATTGATGGCAGTAAGTGTATTTCGTATTTTACTATTGAGCTAAAAGATATGCTGATACCTGAAACTATGAAAGGCAAATTTGACAACTGGATGTTTGGTTGTGATGTATGCCAGGACGTATGCCCGTGGAACCGGTTTAGTAAACCTACAAACGAAACTGCATTCACTCCTATTCCGGAAATACTGAATTTATCAACCAAAGAATGGAGTGAACTAACAGAAGAAAGTTTTAAGCAACTATTTTCAGGATCTCCACTCCGTCGGTCAAAGTACAGTGGTATTCAACGCAACCTTAAATTTATTACCGGATAGAAAACCCTTTAATCAGGAAAACTAATTTTTCCCATCGAAACTGAAGGAATGGCTGTACCCGGTTTGCCTAAACCAGTTCTGCCACCACATAAACATTCATTCGCCAATACAGCAAACAATACGGCTTCCTTTGCATCGGGGTTTATCTGTAGTGCTTCTGTGGTATGAATTTCAATACCGGGTAATTCATTCTTGATATGCTGCATGAGTAAAGGATTGTGCATGCCTCCGCCACTTGCATATAAAACAAAATTATCGTCGATTTTAAATACTTTTTTTATTGCATCAACAATCGTAAGTGCAGAAAAAAGATTGAGTGTAGCCATTGTATCTGCCACAGATACATTTGTAATATTACACTTATCAAGAACTGCCTCGAGATATGCAAGGCAAAATAATTCCGGACCAGTAGTTTTAGGAAATGATTGTTCGAAAAAAGGATGATCCATTAAACCTGCCAATAACTTTTCATTAATGGTTCCTGATTTGGCAATTTCAGCATCTTCATCAAAATACTTTCCGGGAAAATGTTTTTGCACCAATGCATCCATGATCGTATTGCCAGGCCCTGTATCTGTGCTAAAAACTTTTGAAGCATCCAGATCACCACTTAAAAAAGTGAAATTGGCAATGCCACCCATATTCAACAAAATCCTGTTCTCATTCTTTTTGCTAAAGATCAGGTAGTCACCATACACCGCCAAGGGAGCACCTTCACCACCACCTGCTATATGCTTTTGCCTGAAATCACTAACTGTTATTATTCCGGTAGCGACCGCCAGATGATCGCCATCGCCTATTTGCAAAGTAGCGTTACCAAACTTTTTTTGTTTGTGCAAAGATGATGGTGCATGATAAATTGTTTGTCCATGACTTGCAATTACATCAATGGCATCATTCCTAATACCCCACTGTTTTAAACAGTCATTAATCATTTTTGCCTGTTGCAGTGCTATCCAAGGGTTTAGCAAACATAATTTTTCGAGATCTACTTCTTTTATAGAAAAAACAGATTTGATTTCTTTTTTAAAATCATCATCATAAGGCACCGTCATAAAATGTTCTACAGTTATTGCTGTGTCCATACCATTTCCCCGAAGGCCACAGACAGCAATGTCTAACCCATCTACTGATGTGCCGCTCATTAAACCAATAATGCGTCGGTAATCTTTTCCGGCTATTGTGTATAGC
>JBBSJN010000022.1:0-23157 GCA_038257235.1 Chitinophagales bacterium | reverse complement strand
TGGAAGGATTGGAAAGAGGTATTAATGATAATGCATTGGAAAGAGGCATTGTTATGCATGGTGCAGAATATGTTTCCGATGCATTTGTAAATATGAAGGGATATATTGGCCGCAGCCATGGTTGTCCGGCTGTTCCGGTTGCTGTAAGCAAACCCATCATCAACACCATTAAAAATGGAAGTTGCCTCTTCATCTATCATCCTTCTTATATTAACAGATCGGCCATTCTTAACTAATTCACCTTTGTTTAATACGCAGTAGCTTCTCCGGTGGTCAATCTTTATCTTTGCGCCTAATATTTTATTATGCTAAAGATTGGTGTTATCGGTGTTGGGCATTTAGGAAAGTTTCACCTTAATAACTGGAAAGAGATTACTGATGTTGAATTAGTAGGTTTTTACGATCCCAGCGATGACACTGCAAAAGTAGTTTCAGAGAAATATCAGCTCCCCCGATTTTTAGATGCCGATGCTTTAATGGATGCCTGCGATGCGATTGATATTGTAGCCCCTACCAATTTTCATTTTGAATGGTGCGAAAAAGCAATTAAAAAAGGGAAACATGTTTTTGTAGAAAAACCTCTGGCAAACACCATGGAAGAAGCAAGGCAATTGGTAAAGCTTGCAAAAGAATCCGATATAAAATTTCAGGTGGGACATGTAGAGAGGTTCAATCCAGCTTTTTTGGCTATAAAGGATTTACCATTAAACCCGATGTTTATCGAAGTGCATCGGCTGGCACAGTTTAATCCAAGAGGCACAGAAGTAAGTGTAATACTCGATCTGATGATACATGATATCGATATCATATTAAGTATTATTAAAAGTGATGTAAAAACAATTTCTGCAAGCGGTGTGGGTGTAATGACTGACACACCTGATATTGCAAATGTTCGTATCGAATTTCATAATGGCTGTGTTGCCAATCTTACCAGTAGCAGGATCTCCATGAAAAAAATGCGGAAGATCAGACTGTTTCAAAAAGACTCTTACATTGGTATTGATTTTTTAAATAAGAAAACGGAAATCATCAAACTAAAAGAAGCGAAGGACTCTAACGTATTTGCCTTTGACATAGAAACCCCTACCGGTACTAAAACGATTGCTATGGCAAACCCGATAGTACCTGAAGTAAATGCCATAAAAAAAGAGTTGGAGGAGTTCAGAGATGCCATTTTAAATAATACAAAGACTGTTGTATCAGAAATGGACGGTCTGATGGCAATGGATGTGGCTCATCAGATATTGGAAAAAATCGGCAACAATGTGATCACTCATTCATGAAGTCCGGAAAACAAATATCCGTTGCCTGGTATGCAGTAATTGATTTTATAGCTGCTTCTTTGGCATGGGCTTGTTTTTTTTTCATACGGAAATGGATATTAAAAGAAACGATAACTGATCAGGGAGAAATTATTGTCAATAACAAATTCTGGTTGGGGATAATTTTCATTCCGTTGAGTTGGCTTGCTTTGTACACATTGGTAGGCTCCTATCGAAAGCTTTATAAAAAATCAAGACTGTTTGAATTCACTATCACATTTATGTGCAGCCTTATCGGAACAATCGTCTTGTTTTTTCTATTTATTCTTGATGATGTAAAAACAAACTACTCTTATTATTACCTTGCATTTTTCAGTTTATTTACCGTTCATTTTATTTTTACATTTTTAGGAAGACTGGTTCTCCTTAATAAAGTAAAAGGCCAACTGTTAAGTGGAAAGGTTTATTTCAATACATTAATGGTAGGAAGCCAGGAAACGGCAATCCGGATTTTTAAAGAAACTGAAAAAAACTTACATGATGGGGGCTACCGCTATGCAGGATTTGTAACTCCGGACAGCAACGGCAAAAACAATATTCATAGGCTTATTCCAAAACTGGGTACAGTTGATGAATTAGAAAATATCATAGCAACCAATAATATCCGCCTGGTAGTATTAGCAATGGAACGATCTGAACATCGAAAAATGGAGAACATTATCAACCGGCTGAGCGAAATTGATGTTGAAATAAAAATTCAACCAAACACATTGGATATACTTTCAGGTTCGGTAAAAACGAGTAATGTAATGGGTGCTGCATTAATTGATATGCAAACCGGCCTGATGCCCGAGTGGCAACAAAATATTAAACGCCTTATTGATGTTACAGTTTCTTTATTCAGCTTACTCATTCTATCACCCTTATTAATTTTTACTGCTGTTCGGGTAAAGCTTTCTTCAAAAGGTCCGGTATTTTATTCACAGGAAAGAATCGGCTACAAAGGGCAACCCTTTCGTATGTACAAATTCAGGTCAATGTTTGATAATGCTGAAATGAATGGTCCTGCTCTATCTTCTGATAATGATGAACGCATTACTAACTGGGGCAAAACAATGCGGAAATGGCGGATTGATGAACTACCGCAACTATTAAATATTCTGCTTGGAGATATGAGTTTGGTTGGACCAAGACCGGAAAGACGATTTTATATTGACCAGATAATTTCGGTCTCTCCCTATTATAAATACCTGCTGAAAGTAAAACCCGGACTTAGTAGCTGGGGAATGGTTCAGTTTGGTTATGCAGAAAATGTAGAACAAATGGTAGAGAGAAGTAAATACGATCTCTTATATATTGAAAATATCTCACTGGCTCTCGACTTTAAAATCATGCTACATACTTTGCGGATTATCTTTAAAGGAAAGGGTAAGTAATCATATTTAGATTTAAGATTGTATTTTTGAGTAAACTCCAATCTTTTGAGAAAATTTCTTTTTTGTCTGCTTCTGGCCCAAAGCTCATTTATCACTGCTTACACTCAATACTGGCAACAGCAGGTCAATTATACCATTGATGTTTCTTTGAATGACAAAGACCATACATTAGATGGTTTTGAAAAAATAGAATACATCAATAACTCACCCGACACTTTGCATTTTATTTGGTTTCATCTTTGGCCGAATGCGTATAAAAATGATAAAACTGCTTTTACCGATCAGACATTGGAAAACGGGAGTACTAAATTTTATTTCTCCAACACCGAAGACAGAGGCTATATCAACCGGCTTGATTTTAAAGTTGCTAACAGTACCGCAACAATTGAAGATCATCCCGAGCATATTGATATCGTAAAAATTATTTTACCTTCTCCTTTGCTACCGGGGCAAAAAACAAGTATCACTACTCCCTTTCATGTAAAGCTTCCCTTCAATTTTTCCAGAGGCGGACATGATGGCGAAAGTTATCAGGCCACTCAATGGTATCCCAAACCGGCAGTGTATGATAAAAACGGCTGGCACCCGATACCCTATTTAGATCAGGGAGAGTTTTACAGTGAATTTGGAAGTTTTGAAGTAAGCATAACCCTTCCCAAAAACTATGTAGTAGCAGCAACGGGTGAATTGCAAAACATAGAAGAAAAAAACTGGCTAAAAAACAGAAGCACATTTTCATGGGAACCTGTAAAAGAAAAAGAGAAATCGAAATATGGCCAGGTAAAAACAACGGTGCAACTTTTTCCTGCATCATCGAAAGAAAATAAAACGCTTCGATACAAACAAAACAATGTTCATGACTTTGCATGGTTTGCCGATAAACGGTTTATTGTTAATTATGACACCTGCAAATTGACTTCAGGAAAAATTATTGATGCATTCACTTTCTATACGCCGGCACACAAAGAAGTTTGGAACAATACTGTTCAATATGCCAAAGATGCCGTCAGGCATTATTCAAATTTAGTTGGCGAATATCCGTACAGCATTGTTCAGGTAGTGCAAGGCCCTGAAAGTTTTGGTGGAGGAATGGAGTATCCCACAATCACCGTTATCTCACCAAGTGACAATAAAAAATCGCTGGACAATACCATTGCACATGAAATTGGTCACAACTGGTTTTATGGCATCCTGGGAAGCAATGAAAGAAAACACCCCTGGATGGATGAAGGCATGAATAGTTTTTATGATGAAAAATACAAAGAAATTAAATATGGCAAACAAGCAGATATAGCAAGGCTTGCGTTTGAAACAAAAGCTGCAACAAAAAAAGATCAACCAATTGAAACATCTTCCGAAAAGTTCAGCGAAGTAAATTATGGACTGGTAGCCTATTACAAGGCTGCTGAATGGATGCGATACCTGAAAGCTGAACTAGGTTCAGAAAAATTTAATAAAGCCATGCAGGATTATTATACCCGCTGGCAGTTCAAACATCCGCAACCGGAAGACTTTAAAAAAACAATCGAAGAAAGTAGCGGCAAAAATCTTGATTCGGTTTTCTCTTATCTCAGCAAAACTGGTACATTACCTAATCAGGAACGTACAGGAACAAAAACGACTTCAGTTTTTAGTTTTAAATCATTGAATGAGTATGCAAAAAATCCTACTCAGCATTTAATTCTTATCGGACCGGCTATTGGTGCCAATTATTATGACAAACTAATGATTGGTGCATTTGTAACAAACATGAAACTTCCTCCTTCCCCTTTTCAGTTTTTATTTGCACCTATGTATTCGACTGGTGCAAAAAAACTGACAGGTTTAGGTTTGGCCAATTATAGCTTTTATCCCAACTCCTTATTGCAGAAAATTGATGTTGGTGTAAGTGGTTCTACATTTACTGTAGATGAATTTACAGGGGATAATAACAACAAAACGTATATGGGCTTTACTAAAATTGTACCCGGCATCAGGCTTACATTAAAAGAAAAAGACCCCAGAAGCGAACGTCATCGTTTTGTGCAGTTTAAATCTTATTTGTTTAAGGAAGACGCTTTGCAGTTCTATCGTGACACTGTGATTGTTGGTTTAGACACTACCATTTCTTTTAAAAACAGAACTATTACAAATAGCAGAACACTGAACCAATTAAAGATTGTGGTAGAAAATAACAGGGTGCTATATCCATACCGCGGTGAATTAAAAATTGAACAGGGAAAAGATTTTGTCAGAGCTGGCTTTACAGGAAAATATTTCTTTAATTATGCTAAAAAAGGCGGCCTTGATGTGAGGTTGTTTGCAGGTAAATTCTTTTACACCAGTTCAAAAACAATCACCAAACAATTTGCAACAGACAGGTATCATTTAAATATGACCGGAGCAAATGGTTATGAAGATTATACCTACAGCGATTATTTTATCGGCCGCAATGAGTTCAATGGTTTTATCAGTCAGCAAATAATGGTTCGGGATGGTGCGTTTAAAGTAAGAACAGATTTACTGGCCGACAAAGTTGCCAAAACCGATGACTGGTTAATTGCTGCCAACCTTAGTACAACAATACCTTCAGCCATTAACCCATTAGCGTTATTGCCTTTTAAAATTCCTCTTAAATTTTTTGTAGACATTGGCACTTATGCAGAGGCATGGAAACAAGGCTCCGATGCTGATCGGTTTTTGTATGATGCCGGATTACATATTCCTTTGTTAAAAGAAACAATCAACATTTATATACCGCTTTTGTATAGCAAAGTGTACAAAGATTATATCCAGTCAACATCACTAAAAAAAGAAAGATTCTGGAAAAAGATTTCATTCTCCATAGATATTTCGAATTTCAGTTTCAGAAAGATTGACCGCCAATTGAGTTTTTGATGAGCAGCTCTTCCAACATAACTTATCTTACGCAGTCGAAGATTGATAAAACCAAATGGGATAACTGTATTGAAACAGCAGAAAATGGCCTTATCTATGCTTATTCATATTACCTGGATACCATGTCAAAAAACTGGGATGCGTTGATCTTAAACGACTATGAAGCAGTAATGCCGTTAACCTGGAATAAAAAAAAGGGTATTGCTTATTTATACCAGCCTTTTCTTACAGCACAATCGGGAGTATTTGGGAAACAAATTTCTGAAACCATTGTTGCGGATTTTATTGCATCCATTCCCTCTTCGTTCCGGTATATTGATATTGCTTTAAACAAAAATAATCTTCAAGGCAGTCCGGTATCTTCTTCTACACACCGGAGCAATTATGTGCTTGACCTGAATTTTAGTTATGAATACTTGTATGAAAACTACCGGGAGAATATTCAACGGAATATAAAGAAGGCATACCAGCAAGGTTGTACTGTTCAGAAAAATATTGATATTGAAAAAATAATTGAATTGGCCATTTTGCAAATGAAAACACAGGGACATGAATCGAAAGAAAATATAGAACGCTTCAAAACACTTTATACTGATTTGCAAAAAAGAAAGATGGCGGGAACTTACGGAATAGTTTCAGCCAATAATAAACTGTTAGCCTCTTGTGTTTTCTTTTTCTCCCACAACAGGGCTTATTACATATTGGTTGGCAATCATCCTGATGGCAAATCATCAGGGGCATCTCATGCACTGATTGATGCGTTTATTAAAGACAATGCCGGCAAAAATATTATTCTTGACTTTGAGGGTTCTGATATACCCAGTTTAGCTTTTTTCTACTCCAGCTTTGGAGCTGAAAATGAAATATACCCGGTAGTAAAAATCAACCGCCTTCCTTTTTATCTTAAGTGGTTGAAGAAATAATTCAGGTTATACTTCTTTCTTCCAGTATTCTTTCTGCAATCAGTAAATCAATTGGAGTGGTAATTTTAATATTATTCTCTTCCCCTTCTACCAGCGAAACTTTGATTCCGTAAGCCTCCGCTACGGTTGCCTCATCGGTAAACTTATCTTTATAATCAATCTGAAAGGCAGGTAAGATGATCTTACTATGAAATGTTTGCGGAGTTTGAATCAACTTTACATTCCTTCTGTCAAATGCTTCATTTCCTTCATCTGTTATTATTCGTATGCTATCGCTTGAAGTAATAGCAGGAATTGCAGTTCCTGTTTCAACCGCCTGTTCATAGCAACGATGGATCAGCTCTTTGGAAACAAGGCAACGAACTCCATCATGCACAAAAACGATAGCTTCATCTTCTACCAATGCTAATCCGTTTTTTACTGATTGAAAACGGGTGTCGCCTCCGGCTGCAATCCGTATCCTGTTTTTATCAAAATAAGCATCAATAATTTCCTGGCCCATATCTGTATAATCAAGCGGTAATACTACTATTACCTGTAAATCAATATATGCCTCAAGAAAAACTTTTAACGTATAATAGAGAACAGGCTTATTTTTCAGCAAAATAAATTGTTTGGGAAGATTATTTCCCATTCGAATTCCTTTTCCTCCGGCTACTATAATTGCATATTTTTTCATAATTTGTAAAATTAAGCAACCCGGTCAAGATTATCGTTTACATAATTTTTGAAATTTATATTTACATTCAGACACATAATTTTTTGTTTATGAAATTAAGATTTCTACTTCTCTCCGTTTATTTTTTATTTTCCGGGCTGCTGGTTTTTTGCCAGACAAAAAATGGAACCGTAAAGGGTAAGCTATTTATCATTGGTGGTGGTGACCGGTCGCCGGCTCTTATAAATACAATGATTACAACAGCTCAACTGAAACAAACCGATCATATTGCAGTATTACCAATGTCTGGAGGTGAACCTGATTCTTCTTTTCACTATATTAAAATCCAACTGCAACAAGCCTGTGGCAATACTATCGCCAATCTCAATTTCACGAAAGAAAATATTAACAACTCTACATGGATTGATTCGTTGAGAAAAGCAAAGCTCATTTTTATTACAGGAGGACAACAAACCCGGTTTATGGAATCCGTAAAAAACACACCGGTTTTTGATGCTATACGTTTTGCCTTTAACAATGGTGCTACTGTAGCAGGCACTAGTGCAGGTGCGGCTGTGATGCCAGAATTTATGATCACTGGCGGCGAACTAACTGATACGGTTTCCCGGGCCACCTTCAGAAAAGTACATCCGGATAATATTGAATTAAAAGATGGGCTTGGCCTTATTAAATCAGTTATGATTGATCAGCACTTTATTATCAGAAGCCGTTATAACCGTTTATTATCGGCTATTGAAAAATTTCCAACGTACATCTGTATTGGTATAGACGAAGCTACTGCGATTATTGTTACTGGTAATAAAGCAACTGTAACAGGAGAAAGTCAGGTCATTGTAATTTCCGATCCTAAAAATTTAAAAGTGAAAACCGGTTTAATAAAGTTGAGTGATGTGCGGTTTAGTATATATACTGCCGGCGACACCTTTAAACTAAAATAACGGGAATCTTATTATTTATAGATGGAGATTTCATTTTTGCCGGTACTTGTTTTCACTCCCCGATACATTCCCTCGCTGTTAAAAACCATAGCTGTATTTCCTCCTGCATCCACACCAATCATTCCACCTTCACCATCAATCTTCATCAATTTATCATGTACTACCACATTCATAGCATCTTCTAAAGAAAGGCCTTTGTATTCCATTAAGCAACTTACATCATAAGCAGTAACAGCACGGATAAAAGGTTCACCATGACCAGTACAACTGATTGCACAGGTTTTATTATTCGCATAAGTGCCTGCGCCAATAATCGGGCTATCGCCTACTCTTCCGTATTGTTTGTTTGTCATTCCGCCTGTGCTGGTAGCAGCTGCAATATTTCCCTGCATATCCATAGCCACAGCGCCAACGGTTCCAAATTTTTTACCCGCCTGTCCGGCAGGCAGGTCTTTTATAACTATGTTATGATCCAATGCAGCTTCATCGCTGCCTTGCATTTGTTTCCATTGTTCATGCCGGAATGCTGAATAGAAATATGCATCTTCTTCAATTTGCAGTCCATGTTCTTTTGCAAATTCCAATGCCCCATTTCCATTGAGCATAACATGCTGGCTTTTGTTCATTATAGTATAAGCCAATGCTACCGGATTGCGAACATTCCTGACAGCGGATACTGCGCCTGCCATCAAATTTTTCCCATCCATAATGGAAGCATCCATTTCCTGTGTTCCATCTTTTCCAAACACAGAGCCTTTACCTGCATTAAACAAAATATTATTTTCTAATGAAATAGATGCTGCGAGAACTGCTTCAACAGCCGTTTTCCCTTTCTCCAATAATGCATAACCGGCATTCATCGCATCGGCTAAACCTTTCCGGTAAGCGGCTTCCAATTCATCCGTCAAATCCTTTTTCAGAATCGTACCCGCACCACCATGAATCACTAATGTATAAGCTGACATAAGATTGTATTAATATTTATTTTAACAAGTTTTCACACTCTTTCAATAACTTTTCTTTGTTAATGGCCACTGTACCTACTTCTTCACAAACCAATCCACCGGCAATATTCGCTATTTCAGCCATCAGTTGAATATCTTTGGTGGCAGCATACACTATCGAGGCAACTGCAATCACTGTATCACCTGCACCAGACACATCGGAAATATTACGGATATGCGATGGGATAAGAGCGGACTTATTTTCCTTTTGATAATAAACTCCTTTTTCAGAAAGTGTGATAAAAGATATTTTATGATCCAGAGATGCGGCCAATTCCATATGAATATTTTTCAGTAAAGGCTCATTCACATCATCAAACAACATATTCAAGCCTTCCTTTACTTCCTTCAGGTTTGGTTTAAAAATATCTGCATTCTTATATGAAAAGAAATTTTTGCGCTTTGGGTCAACAGCTGTAACAACACCTGCTTTTTGACAAGCTGCTATTACATCCTGAATCAGTTTTTCTGTAAGTACACCTTTATTATAATCTTCGAAAATGATTACGTCTGGTTTGTCAGACGCTATGTAGGATTGGATTTTTTCAAGCAAAGCATTTTCATCTTTACTGTTTAGGTCGTCTGTCAACTCCGCATCCAAACGCATCATTTGCTGATTACGGCTAATAATTCTTGTTTTGCTGGTTGTAATTCTTTCAGCACTTTTAAGTAAAAAGGAAGTAGCTATTTTTTCATCTTCCAACAGATTTATTAATCGTTCACTTTCTTCATCATTACCACATACGGAAAGGATTGTTACTGTTGCGCCTAACGACCGGCAGTTTAATGCAACATTACCAGCTCCACCTATTCTGTACTCTTTATGATGAAGCGCTACAACTGGAACAGGAGCTTCCGGCGAGATACGGTCAACTTTTCCCCACATATAGTTGTCGAGCATCACATCCCCTATTACTCCAACTTTTATTGAAGAGAAAGAATCAAATAGTTTTTTAAAATCTATCATACCCCAAAATAAAGAATAATTATCTGTAAGTCAGGACGAAAAAACGTCCTTTTGAATCAAAAGGACGTTCGTCATGTATTATTAAGTTTATCAGTTCTTTTTACCCGGCTTATACTTTTCGTTCAAACCCTTTACCAACTCTTTAGTAATGTTATACGCTGTATCCTTATAAAAGAATAACCCTTGCTCATAGGAAACTATGTAGTTATAATTATAGCCCTCATTGAATTCTTTACAAAATTCTTCAATCTTTGTTTTTATATCTGTTTCCTTGCGGGTTCTTAAATCAAAATAATCCTGATCAAGCTGCTTTTGTCTTGCTTTCATTTGCTCATCCATCTTTTTCAACTCTAGGCTGGCTTTTTCAGAATCAGTGTTTGATAATGTGCCTGCCTGTGCCTGATTCTGATAATAAATATATTTGTCCTGAATATTTTTGCCCAATCTTTCCAATTCAGAAGCCACGTCTTGTTCCTTTTTACTAAGCTCCGTTTTTACTTCCTTTACCATCTCAAAATTGGCTGCAACTGAATCCATTTCGAAATAGGCAATCTTAAACTGCTTGCTTCCTAATGAATCTGTTGCATCAGTATAATTCTGCTTTGTGGATTTAGAATTCTTAGATCCAAAACTAACAATCAGAAGATAACCGGCCACCAGGCTCAGTAACACATTCCATATCAACATTCCATTTTTCATTCAGGTTTCTTTAAGTACAAAACTAAGCATCAACTGGGGGGCAAATATAAGAAATCAATTTACTTTATGATACCCTTAACAGCTTTGGCTTTGCGTAAAAAAGGAGTAAGAAAATCTTACTCCTGTATTTGTCTTAATTAACTAATTCAAATTATTCTTCCTCATCAAACGCCATTGCTTCACGGCTTGTTTGCAGCAATTCATATTCTTCCTTGCTACCTACAATCATGTTTTCAAATTCTCTTAATCCAGAACCTGCTGGTATCGGATGTCCTGTAATTACATTCTCTTTCAATCCAAGCATATCATCCGTTTTACCATTGATGGCTGCTGAAGACAATACTTTGGTTGTCTCCTGGAATGATGCTGCAGAAATCCAGCTAGGTACACCTAACGATGCTTTTGTGATACCCAACAAGGTTGGAGAAGATGTAGCTGGTTTGGCATCACGGAACTCAACAGGAGTTTTGTCATTACGGCGAAGTATTGAATTCTCTTCTCTTACTTCACGAAGAGAAACAATCTGACCTGCCCGAAGCTTTGTACTATCACCAATCTCAGTAACAATTTTCTTATCGTAGATATAATCGTTTTCTTCGATAAATTCAAACTTGTCAGTCAAATCATCTTCAAGGAATCTTGTATCACCCGGATCAACGATGTTTACTTTACGCATCATCTGACGAACGATACACTCAATGTGTTTGTCATTGATTCTTACACCCTGTAAACGATATACTTCCTGAATTTCGTTTACCACATACTCCTGTACTGCAAACGGCCCTTTAATAGAAAGGATATCAAATGGTGCTATCTGACCATCACTTAATGGTACGCCAGCTTTAACAAAGTCACCATCCTGAGCAAGGATCTGTCTTGTCAAAGGAACCAGGTATTTCTTCTGTACACCATCTTTTGCTTCAATAATAATTTCACGGTTACCTCTTTTAATAGATCCCATCACAACAACACCATCTATTTCAGAAACAACAGCAGGGTTGCTTGGGTTTCTTGCTTCAAATAATTCAGTTACACGAGGAAGACCTCCGGTAATATCACGAAGCTTACCAAGAATTCTCGGAATTTTCACCAAGACCTGTCCAGCTTTTACTTCGGCACCTTCTTCTTTAATGATATGGCTTCCTGTTGGAAGGTTATAGATTTTTTTCTCTTTTCCTTCTACAACAATTGACGGTATCTTGGTCTTATCTCTTGTTTCAATTACCACTTTTTCACGGTGCCCAGTTTGCTCATCCGCTTCTTCCCTATAAGTGACTCCTTCAATTACATTATCAAAATTCAACGTACCATTAATCTCGGCCATGATGACGTTGTTATATGGATCCCAAGTACAAATCGTATCGCCTTTCTTCACTTTCTGTCCGTCTTTTACAAACAGAGTAGATCCGTAAGGTATATGCGCAGTATTTAATAAGCGATCTGTTTCAACATCTATATTTCTGATCTCACCAGTTCTTCCAACTACCACCTGTGCTTTATTACCTTCCGCACTTTCAACATTTACAGTACGTAACCCATCAAACTGAACAGTACCATCAAACTTTGCATACAGTGATGAATCAACAGCTGCAGATCCGGCCACACCACCTACGTGGAATGTACGAAGTGTTAACTGTGTACCAGGTTCACCAATTGACTGGGCTGCGATGATACCAACTGCATCACCTTTCTGTGCAATATTTCCTGATGCAAGGTTTTTACCATAGCATTTTACACAAACACCTCTCTTGCTTTCGCAAGTAAGTACTGAGCGAATTTCTACAATCTCAATGCCTGCCTCTTCAATTTTCTTGGCAAGATCCTGTGTAATCTCATCACCACCTTCTACAAGTACTGTTTCACTTACAGGGTCTAAAACATCATGTAATGATGTACGACCTGCTATCCTGTCGCTCAATGGTTCGATGATATCTTCATTATCTTTTAATGCAGAAGTGGCAATACCACGAAGTGTTCCGCAATCTTCTTCTGTAATAACCATATCCTGCGAAACGTCAACCAGACGACGGGTAAGATAACCTGCATCGGCTGTTTTAAGAGCCGTATCTGCAAGACCTTTTCTGGCACCGTGAGTAGAGATAAAGTAATCCAATACATTCAATCCACCTTTAAAGTTGGAAAGAATTGGATTCTCAATGATCTCAGAACCGGTAGAACCAGACTTTCTTGGCTTCGCCATCAATCCTCTGATACCAGCCAGCTGTTTGATCTGCTGCTTAGAACCTCTTGCACCAGAATCAAGCATCATGTACAATGAATTAAATCCTTGCTTATCTGCACTCAATTCACGGATCAATGTTTCAGTAATTCTTGTATCCACACGGCTCCAGATATCTACGATCTGGTTATATCTTTCATTGTTGGTGATAAGACCCATGTTATAGCTCTCCCAAACCTCATCGACTTCAAGTTTTGCATTCGCCAGCAATTCTTCCTTTACATCAGGAATAATCAAGTCATTAATACTAAATGATAATCCACCCTGGAAGGCAGTACGGAATCCCAACGTCTTAATGTCATCAAGGAACTTCGCTGTCTTTGGAACGTTAGTTATATTGATAATATCGCCAATGATCTCACGAAGATTCTTCTTCGTCAACAAAGCATTTACAAATCCAACTTCCGCAGGTACATGCTGATTAAATATTACACGACCAACAGTTGTTTCGATTAATTTATGCTCCAGCAAACCATCAGCATTACGGATATTTACTTTCACTTTTATCCAGGCATGCATATCAATCACACCTTCGTTGTATGCAATAATCACTTCTTCATTAGAATAAAATGCTTTGCCTTCTCCACGAACGATTTCATCACCCTCTGTTCTTCTTCCTTTGGTGATGTAATAAAGACCCAATACCATGTCCTGAGAAGGAAGGGTGATTGGCGTACCATTCTGTGGATTCAATATGTTATGTGATGCAAGCATCAATAATTGTGCTTCCAATACCGCTGCATGACTCAATGGTACATGCACTGCCATCTGGTCACCGTCAAAGTCGGCGTTGAAGGCAGTAGTTACCAATGGATGGAGCTGTATTGCTTTTCCTTCGATCAACTTCGGCTGGAATGCCTGGATTGATAAACGGTGAAGCGTTGGGGCACGGTTCAACATGATCGGATGCCCTTTCAAAATATTTTCTAAGATATCCCAAACCACAGCTTCCTTCTTGTCTACCAGTTTCCTTGCAGACTTCACTGTTTTTACGATACCTCTTTCAATTAATTTTCTGATGATAAATGGCTTGAATAATTCTGCTGCCATATCTTTTGGTAAACCACACTCATGTAATTTCAATTCAGGTCCTACAACGATAACAGAACGACCAGAATAGTCAACCCTTTTACCTAATAAGTTCTGACGGAAACGACCTTGCTTACCTTTCAATACATCACTCAATGATTTCAACGCTCTTCCACCTTCTGCTTTTACAGCATTTGATTTACGGCTGTTATCAAACAAGGAGTCAACGGCTTCCTGCAACATCCTTTTTTCATTACGAAGGATAACCTCAGGGGCTTTAATCTCTAACAATCTTTTCAAACGGTTATTACGGATAATAACACGACGATAAAGATCGTTCAAATCAGAAGATGCGAAACGACCACCATCCAACGGTACTAACGGACGCAATTCCGGTGGAATAACAGGAATGTATTGCATAACCATCCACTCAGGACGGTTATTGATTCTTGTATTGGCATCACGGAATGCTTCCACTACACTCAAACGCTTCAAGGCGTCAGCCTTTCTTTGCTGAGATGTTTCATTGGCAGCAGCATTACGCAAATCAAATGACAACTGATCCAAATCGATACGCTGTAACATATCATGTACAGCTTCGGCACCCATCTTGGCGATGAACTTATTAGGATCATCATCAGGCAGATACTGATTATCTTTTGGCAATGTATCAAGTATGTCTAAATATTCTTCTTCGGTCAACAGATCACCAGGATTTTGTCCTTTATCTGCACGGATACCCGATTGTATTACCACAAAACGTTCGTAGTAAACAATCGTTTCTAATTTCTTAGAACTTACACCAAGCAGGTAACCAATTTTATTTGGCAATGATTTGAAATACCAGATATGAACAACAGGTACTACCAATTTGATGTGCCCCATTCTTTCTCTACGTACTTTCTTCTCTGTTACTTCCACACCACAACGGTCACAAACGATTCCTTTATAGCGGATACGTTTGTACTTTCCACAAGCACATTCATAATCTTTTACCGGGCCGAAAATTCTTTCGCAAAACAAACCATCTCTTTCAGGTTTGTAAGTACGATAGTTGATCGTTTCGGGCTTTAAAATTTCACCGTAAGATCTTTCTAAGATATTATCTGGTGATGCAAGACCAATTGTGATCTTTGAAAAAGCCGCTTTGGGACGATTTTCTTTTCTCATTGACATATTCTTATTTCTAATTTCTTGTATAAAATATTGTTCCGGTCAAATCACCAGTTAAGGTGGAAGTTTTTTATTCAAACTTCAGATCCAGTCCTAAGCCTCTCAACTCATGAACCAACACATTAAATGATTCAGGCACACCTGGTCTAGGGACATTCTCTCCTTTTACTATTGCTTCATAAGTTTTTGCACGGCCGATAATATCGTCCGACTTAATGGTCAATAATTCCTGAAGAATATTTGATGCACCATAGGCTTCCAAAGCCCAAACCTCCATCTCACCAAAACGCTGACCACCGAACTGAGCTTTACCACCTAACGGCTGTTGCGTTATTAAACTGTATGGTCCGATTGAACGGGCATGCATCTTGTCATCCACCATATGGTGTAATTTGATTACATAGATGATACCTACAGTAGCTTTCTGATGGAAACGTTCTCCGGTTTCACCATCATACAAATAAGTATGACCATGCATTGGAATATTTGCTTCCTCACAATAGGTGGCTATTTCTTCAACAGATGCTCCATCAAATATTGGTGTAGCGAATCTCAATCCTAATTTCTCACCAGCCCATCCTAAGATTGTTTCATATATCTGACCCAGGTTCATACGACTTGGCACACCCAATGGGTTCAATACAATATCAACTGGAGTTCCATCTTCAAGGAAAGGCATGTCTTCGTGACGAACGATTTTCGCTACGATACCTTTGTTTCCGTGACGACCAGCCATCTTATCTCCCACTTTCAGCTTACGCTTTACAGCAAGATATACTTTAGCCAATTTCAATACACCTGCAGGTAATTCGTCACCAATGCTGATGTTGAATTTTTCTCTCTTGTAGCGACCTAATTCTTCGTTGAACTTGATACTGTAGTTGTGTAACAATGTATTGATCTGGTCATCCACTTTTGCATCACCCGTCCAACCTAATGGATTGATGTTTGCAAAGTCAAGTCCACGAAGATTCTTCTCTGTAAACTTGGCGCCTTTACCAATTTGCACTTCACCGAAGTTATTAGAAACACCAGTAGAAGTATGATTAGCCAGTAACGTAGTTAATTTCTCAATCAACACATCCATCAGATCATTCTCATTCTTCTCATGCATTTTTTCCAGCTTCTCAATCATCGCCTTCTCTCTAACTTTACCGTTCTTATCTTTCTTAGCTCTCTGGAAAAGTTTCTTACCGATAACAACACCTTCCACTCCGTTTGGAGCTTTCAATGAAGCATCTTTAGCATCACCGGCTTTATCGCCGAAGATGGCACGAAGTAATTTCTCTTCTGGTGTTGGATCTGATTCACCTTTTGGTGTAATCTTACCTATTAAAATATCACCTTCTTTTACAATTGCACCAACCCTGATGATTCCGTTCTCATCCAGATCTTTTGTTGCTTCTTCCGAAACGTTTGGAATATCCGGAGTCAATTCTTCTTCACCCAGTTTAGTATCTCTTACTTCCAGTTCATATTCTGAAATGTGAACTGAGGTAAACATATCTTCTTTCACCACTCTTTCGCTGATAACGATGGCATCCTCGAAGTTGTAACCCTTCCATGGCATGAAAGCCACTTTCAGGTTTTTACCCAGCGCTAATTCGCCATTTTGCGTAGCATAACCTTCGGTAAGAAAATCACCATTCTTCACTTTCTGACCTTTCTTAACAGCAGGATTCAGGTTAATACATGTTTCCTGGTTAGTCTTAATAAACTTTGTTAGTCTATAAATTTTAAGATCATCTTCAAAACTTACTAATTTTTCTTCCTTTTCACGGTCGTAACGAACATGAATTTCATTTGCATCTACAAACTCCACCACACCGTTACCATCTGCATGAATCTGAATCCTTGCATCTCTTGCTGCTTTACCTTCCAAACCAGTACCAACAATAGGCACATCAGCACGGATAAGTGGTACAGCCTGACGTTGCATGTTTGAACCCATCAGGGCACGGTTAGCATCATCATGCTCAAGGAAAGGTATCAACGAAGCACTCAAACCAACAATCTGGTTTGGAGCAACGTCCATATACTCTACTTCATTCTTTTCTAGAATCGGGAAGTCACCTGTTTCTCTACTGGCAATTTTATCTTCTACAAAATTTCCTTTATCATCCAAAGTAGTATTGGCCTGCGCAATTTTTGCCAGATCCTCTTCTTCAGCACTCAGGAAGTTCAATTCCTTCATGTTCACTTTACCTTCGTTCACTTTACGATAAGGCGTTTCGATAAAGCCCATATCATTGATCTTGGCATGTACACAAAGTGTAGATATCAAACCAATGTTTGGACCTTCCGGCGTCTCAATCGTACACAAACGACCATAGTGAGAATAGTGTACGTCACGAACCTCGAAACCTGCTCTTTCACGACTTAGACCTCCTGGCCCTAGTGCTGAGATACGACGTTTGTGTGTTATTTCTGACAGAGGGTTCGTCTGATCAAGGAACTGCGATAATTGAGAAGTTCCAAAGAATGAATTAATAACAGAACTCAATGTTCTTGCATTGATCAAGTCAACAGGTGTAAACACCTCGTTGTCTCTTACATTCATTCTCTCACGGATTGTTCTGGCCATACGAGCCAAACCAACACCGAATTGAGCATATAACTGCTCACCCACTGTACGTACACGACGATTGCTTAAGTGATCAATATCATCAACTTCTGCTTTACCATTGGTAAGACGAACAAGATATTTGATGATCAGAATAATATCTTCTTTAGTTAATGTTTTCTTTTGAAGCGGTAAATCAACATTCAATTTACGGTTGATTTTATAACGACCTACTTCACCAAGATCATAACGCTTATCACTAAAGAATAATTTATCAATGATACCACGGGCCGTTTCATTATCCGGTGCATCAGCTCCACGAAGCTGACGATAGATAAACTGAACAGCTTCCAGCTCACTGTTAGATGTGTCTTTATTAAGTGTATTGTAAATAATTGCATAATCACCACCCACATCTTCTCGCTGAATGAATACACTTGCTACTTCCATTTCAGAAATGGTTTCAATAGCTTCTTCATCTAACACCGTATCTCTTTCCATTACGATTTCGTTTCTTTCAATAGAAACAACTTCGCCGGTATCCTCATCTACAAAATCTTCAACCCAGGTTCTTAAAACCCTTGCGGCTAATCTTTTGCCAATGTATTTACCAAGTGTCTTTTTATCAGTCTTTACTTCATCAGCCATACCAAACAACTCAAGAATGTCCTTGTCTGTTTCGTATCCGATAGAACGTAATAATGTAGTAACAGGGAATTTTTTCTTGCGGTCGATATAAGCAAACATCACATTGTTGATGTCTGTTGCAAACTCCATCCAGGCTCCTTTGAAAGGAATAACCCTTGCAGAGTAAATCTTTGTTCCGTTCGGGTGAACAGACTGACCAAAGAATACACCAGGTGAACGGTGTAACTGAGAAACTACAACTCTCTCAGCTCCGTTAACTACGAATGTACCTCGTGGAGTCATGTAAGGAATGTTTCCAAGGAAAACGTCCTGTACAATTGTCTGGAAGTCCACATGCTCCTCATCATTACAGCTCAAACGAAGTTTGGCTTTTAGAGGAACAGCGTAAGTCAATCCTCTCTCCATACACTCTTCTATAGAGTAACGGGGCGGATCGATAAAATAATCTAAAAACTCCAGTACGAAAATATTCCGGGTGTCAGTAATAGGAAAATTATCTTTAAACACACGGAATAAACCTTCCACATTCCTTTTATCAGGCGTGGTTTCTAACTGGAAGAATTCTTTAAACGATTGAATCTGTACTTCGAGAAGATCGGGAGTTTCAGCAAGGTGCTTAATCTTTCCAAAATCCACTCTTGAGTTCACTTTTGTTGAAGACATATGCGAAAACAGGTTTTACAACGTTGAGGACATACAAATCATTCACAGGTCTCATCTTTGTTGGAAACGATAACCTATGAAAGTCAATTACTTACACATGATTTGGGATGTCAAAATATATTTGGCCAAAATAAAGGATTGCAAAGGTAGGGATTTATAATTCCTAGCCAAGAAAAATTTGCTCACAATAACCCCGCCAAAATACCACAAAGTGGTTATTTCCAGGACTGATTGGATGATGTATTTTGCCGAAAATTCAGGTATGGATTGGAAAAAGATTGTGGCCGATTATTTCACTTTTACCCGGGGTAACAGGATTGCTATTCTCGCCATGCTATTTGTTACAATCGGTGTGTTTTTTCTTCCGGATATTCTGTCCAAAACTTCCAATTCAAAAAAAGTTGTCAATGACACTACATGGATTGCTGCCATGAAAAGCATTGAGCAAAGAGAAAATGACAACTCCTCCAATTTTTCGAGTACTAATGAGAATAACAGTTCAAGCTACCAATATGATCGAAATTCCAGCAATTATTATGCTAAACCAAAAGGGGAATTATTCTATTTCGACCCGAATACTATTTCTGCAGCCGGATGGAAAAAACTGGGGTTGAGAGATAAAACAATCGGTACTATTTTAAATTATTTAAGCAAAGGTGGCAAATTCAGAAAACCGGAAGACCTGAGTCGTATTTATGGACTGTTCCCCAATGAGTTTGAAAGAATTGAGCCATACATAAAAATTGAAAACACAGGCACTCAAACTTATACCAACGGAAACACAGAAAACAAACCACATGACAACACCACTCCCAAAACCTACGCTTCAAGATATTCCATCATTGATATTAATAGTGCAGATACAACAGCTTTAATTGCATTACCCGGCATTGGCAGTAAATTATCTGCAAGGATTATCAGCTTCCGGGATAAACTTGGTGGGTTTTATTCAATTGACCAGGTTGGCGAAACCTTTGCTTTGCCAGATTCCACTTTTCAAAAAATTAAGCAATACCTAAAGCTGGAAACTACGTCGTTACGAAAAATAAATATAAACACTGCCACAATTGATGAATTAAAAGCACATCCATATATCAGGTATACTTTGGCAAACCCAATAATTGCTTACCGAAACCAACATGGCAATTTTGTCGCTATTGAGGATATAAAAAAAATAATGGTAATAACAGATGATATCTATACTAAGATAGCGCCTTATTTATCGCTACAATAAATGTCTAACAAATTCATACTAGTTATACGTATAGAAAATTTTTATTTGTCGTATAAAGTTGTACTTTTGTAGAAAGGAATGATAATGGACGCAAAAATCACATTAAGTTTTGATGAATCGGTAATACACAAAGCCAAGCGGTATGCTGCTAAAAATAATATCAGCCTTTCCCGCCTTGTAGAGTTTATGCTGCAAAAAACCGTATCTGGCAATTATTCCAATCTTGACGACCTGCCGATTTCAGATTGGGTATCTGTTGTTGCCGAAGGTGAAGCTGTTTATCAAACCAAAAAAAAATCCCGCAAATCTTCAAAAGATGAATTCTTTTCATCCAAAAAATGAAATGCAGCATAAAAATTATCCCTGCCCGACTTCGTCATTCAGGCGGGGAGTAATTTATATAAACTGGCGATGATAATTTTTATGCGGAATTCCATCTGGTAAATCAAAATATAATTAACAGATGAAAATCTTTTTGGATGCCAATATTTTAGTTTCTGTACTTAACAAAGAATATCCGCTGTTTACTTATTCATCCAGAATTCTAAGTCTGGCAGATAATAAAAAGTTTGAGGTATATACTTCACCTCTTTGCCTTGCCATTGCTTTTTACTTTGCAGAGAAAAAACATAAAAACAAATTAGCTCTCAATAAAATAAAATTACTGGCAACTCATCTTAAAATTGCCGGTAACACTCCCGAAACTGTTTTAAAAACAGTTAACAATCCCTCTATTCATGATTTTGAAGACGGTCTAGAATATTATGCAGCTACAGCCGTTAAATGTCAATGCATCCTTACAGAAGATAAAAGTGATTTCTATTTTTCAGAAGTTGAAGTGCTGGGTTGTGTGGAGTTTTTTGAGAAGTATTTGAAGCGATAATTACAATAGCACTATAAAAACACTACAGAATTTTTAGATGCTTTTCTGCAAATAAATAAACCCTCTGCAAAAGCAAAGGGTCTATAAAATTATTCAGTATCCGCCTACATTAAAATTTCGGTGGACAAAAAGAAATTAAGAAATTTCAATCCCGAAAAAACGGGGATTTCGATAGCCTTAGGAAATCTCAACTTCAGCACCTGCTTCAGTCAATTTAGCTGCAATCTCATCAGCTTCCACTTTAGAAACACCTTCTTTGATTGCTTTAGGAGCACCATCAACAAGGTCTTTCGCTTCTTTCAATCCTAATCCAGTTAAATCTTTTACGATTTTAACTACAGTTAGTTTAGAACCACCGGCACTCTTCAAAATTACATTGAAAGCAGTTTTCTCTTCAACTGCTGCTGCGCCGTCGCCACCACCTGCTGCCATTACAACTGCTGCTGCTGCTGGTTCAATACCATATTCTGTTTTTAAGAAGTCAGCTAATTCCTGAACTTCTTTTACTGTTAAGGCTACAAGGCCTTCTGCTAATGCTTTTACGTCTGCCATTTTGTTTGAATTTTTACCATCTTCACAGCTATATAATGCTCCGACGGCTGTTTTAAAAAAATTTGTTGCCCCCATCCCCTAAAGGGGTGTTTAAAAATCTCACCTGGGGAAGTGAGACTTTATTAAAAATTATTCAGCCTTAGCCTCATCAGAAGAAGATTCTTCGGACGACGGTGGTGTTGTTTCTTCAGATGCTGGTTTTGCATTTGCTGCAGGTGCTTCAGCTGTAGGAGCTTCGGCTGCAGGTGTTGGCTTTTTTTCTTCAACTGGTTTTGCCTCGGCTGCCTGCTTTGCTTCTTCTACTACAGGTGCTTCTGTTACAACTGCTGCTTCTGTTTCAGCTTTAGCTGTTGGTCCGTTTTCAGCATGGTTTAATAATGCTGCCAATACTCGCTTAGCAGGAGATTGCAGCAAGCCGATAACTTCGCCGATAAGCTCATTTTTAGTTTTGATCTGTGTAAGAGCTTTTAGACTGTTGTCGCCTGTGTAAATATCACCATTGATAAAAGCTGCTTTCAACATTGGTTTTTCACCATTGCTTTCTTTACGGAAAGAACTGATGATCAAAGCAGGATCCTTTGGGTTCTCAGAAAACATCAATGCAGTTACTTTATGCAAAGAGTCATAAACACCTGCATATTTTTCAGCATCTAAAGACTCTAATGCTTTTTTAATCAAAGTATTCTTTGCCACTTTCATTTCAACTTCTTTGCTGAAACAAGCACGGCGTAATTTGCCAACCTGTGCTACTGATAATGATTCAGTATCGGTAACATAAAAGTTATTGTATTGTGAGAACTTGCCTTTCAGCACTTCAATCACTTCGTTTTTTTGATCTTTTGTCATGACTTTTTATTTGTCTTTCACCTTGCGGCGAATCAGTTTAGTAATTAATATACAAATGCTTTTGTATCGATTGCAATTCCAGGACTCATAGAGCTGGCCATGCTGATTCCTCTAACATAAGCTCCTTTAGAAGAAGATGGTTTTGCTTTCAGAATTGCGTTAATCAATTCCTGACTGTTCTCAGCAATCTTTTCAGGTGTAAAGCTGATACGACCTATTGAAGCATGCACAATACCAACTTTATCAACCTTAAAAGCAATTTTACCACCTTTTACGTCATTGATTGCATTGGCAACATCATTTGTAACAGTACCCGTTTTTGGATTTGGCATCAGGTTACGAGGACCTAACACTTTACCTAATCTACCGATCTTAGGCATTACAGATGGAGTAGCGATGATTACATCAATATCTACCCAACCGCCTTCGATCTTTGTTACAAATTCGTCCAGACCAACATAATCAGCACCTGCTTCTTTAGCTTCAGCTTCTTTGTCGGGTGTGCAAAGCACTAAAACTCTTTTTGTTTTACCAGTACCGTG
>JBBSJN010000021.1:0-24911 GCA_038257235.1 Chitinophagales bacterium | reverse complement strand
CCCTGTCCGACTGGCGTTAGCCGGGCGGGCATTAAACTACAGAACTAAAGATTTCAGAAATTCTTTACCAACTCCTGATTTTAAATATTAATCTATTAAGTTATTAAAGAGTGTGCAAATATAGGAAACCGCACATGTTTTCGTAAGTTACAGCGTCAAAAATCAAACCTCTCAACTGTTGACGGAATTAGAATTGATACAAGGTCTTCGAAATGGAGATGAAAATGCTTTTCGATTTTTGGTAACTACTTACCAGGATAGAATTTTCAATACTTCTATCGGTATCGTACAAAATGCAGAAGATGCAGAAGATGTGGCACAGGAGGTTTTTATTCAGGTATTTAAGTCTATTCATAGCTTTAAAGGGGAATCAAAGCTTTCTACCTGGATGTACCGGATTGCTACCACAAGGTCGCTTGACCTTTTGAGAAGCAGAAAGAGCAAGAAAAGATATGGGTTGATTCAGCGGCTTTTTGGAGATGGAAATGAACCGATATATGAAATTCCTGACTTTAATCATCCTGGTGTGACGCTTGACAGGAAAGAAAATGCTGCTAAACTGTTTAAAGCTATTGCGCAGCTGCCGGAGAATCAAAAAATAGCATTTACCCTTCATAAATTAGAAGACCTTAGCTATCAGGAAGTTAGTGAAACGATGCAAAATTCAGTAGCAGCAGTTGAATCCCTTATGCACAGGGCAAAGCTAAATCTTAGAAAAATACTTGAAAAAGAACAAGGCTAAGTAAATTCAAGACGAAGGTTTTAGAATGTAATGACGTCAAAAACTATGTATCATGGAAAATAACAGAAATAACCGTATTGATGAAGTGCTTGGCAGCCTGGACAATGTTCAAAGAGCCACAGCCCCTGATTTCTTTTATACCCGGTTAAAAGCCCGGATGGAAAAAGAACTGGTTGCTGAGCCCCGTAAATCATGGACACTTCGCCCGGTATATATTCTGGGTGTTTTACTGGTAGTACTGGCAACAAATGCTGCTATATTATTTAAGGGATCTTCTTCAGAAACTTCTCCTTCTGATACAGAAACGATGCAATCAATTGCATCTGAATACAGGATTAACTCGAATCTCACTTACGAGATCAACGAATAAATAAAAATGAAAAACTCTACTAATAAATTTCTTGTAATTGCGGTTATTCTTTTGCTTATTGTCAACATAGCATTGGTAGCATTTATTGTGATGGGAAAGAACAAGAAACCACAACAATCCGGTCGTGAAGGTGGTAAGGCCGCATTTGAAAAGATGGTGAATGAACTTGGGATGAATGAAACGAGGAAAAAAGAATTTGACAGCTTGAGAGAAGCACATTTTGCTGCTATCCGTCCATTGTTTGATTCTATTCGTACCACCAGACAAGCTCTTTATAATTTAATTAAAGAAGAAACATTAAACGACAGTCTAGTGGCAGTTTATTCAAACAGCATTACTGAAAGACAAAGCCGTGCAGACAGGCTTACCATCAATCATTTCAGAACAGTAAGAAAAATGTTTACTGGCGATACGCTGAAAAAATATGATGAAATGGTGCAGAAGATGCTGCAAAGAGGTAAAAAAGATTCAAGCGATAAAAAGAATGAGAAATAAGTTTATTTTTCCCAGATTGTTCTTTTTAAAATCGCTGTTTGATTAAATCTATCTCCGTTACAGAAGTCTACGTTTGGCCCACCAAATCCCCCTACAGAACAAATGGTGTTGCAGGCTCCGTCTTTAATAATAGAACTACCGTCTGCAATAATTTTGTTATCAGGATTAAATGCATAAACCAGTTTTCCCTGAAATAAATATTCTTCAACAGAACCAACAATCCAATCATTTTTTGACCTGTTGGATTTAATTTCCTTCTTTATACAGTCAGGAATATTTGAAGCGATATCTTTATTGCAAGATGAGGCTACAAAGAATACAGTAGTCAGTAGAAGGGCAATTGATTTCATTATGCTTTTTTATAAAGACAAGGCTTTAGTTTTTTTGCTGCATCAGCTATAAATCCTCTCAATAGCATCTCTATATTTCTCCATTACCACTTTACGCTTCAATGACATCTTAGGTGTTAGTTCACCTGTATCTACACTCCATTCATCAGGTAGCAATTCAAACTTCTTTACCTGTTCTACATGGTTGAAGAACTTATTAAAACTTTCAACCAACTCTTTCAGCATTTCGGTTACTTTAGTGTTACGAAGTAAATCTTCATTGCTCATTTCTGGCAGGCTGTTTTTTCTTGCCCAGTCTTTCAGATTTGGAAATGAAGGAACAATCAATGCACTTACAAATTTTCTATCTGCTCCTACTAACATTACCTGTTCTATAAATGGTGATTCTTTTAGTTTGTTTTCGATAGCAAGCGGAGCAACATATTTTCCACCGCTGGTTTTAAATAACTCTTTTTTGCGGTCAGTAATTTTTAAAAAATTGTCTTTTGTAAGCACACCAATATCACCGGTATGATACCAGCCGTCTACAATATCCTGTGCCGTAAGGTCTGGCCGCTTGTAATAACCCATCATTACGTTTGGTCCTTTACAAAGTATTTCACCGTCTTCAGCAATCTTTACTTCTACACCTTCAATCAATGGTCCAACAGAACCAAATTTTCTTCCCTTTTCATCAAACCTGTTTACAGAAATTACCGGAGATGTTTCAGTAAGTCCGTAACCTTCCATTATCGGAATTCCGGCAGCAGTAAATATTCTTATAAGCCGAACCTGGCAGGCAGCGCCACCGGTTACAATGCATTTCAGATTTCCACCCAGGCCTTCTCTCCATTTATTAAATATCAGTTTATTGGCAATGCTTAATTGAAGATTGTACCATGCACCCTGGTTTTTATTAATCTCAAATTTTTCGGCAAGGCTATGTGCCCAAAAGAAAAGTTTTCTTTTTACACCAGTAAGTTCATTGCCTTTTTGCATGATCTTATCGTACACTTTTTCAAGTAACCTGGGTACGGTAGTAAACATATTAGGCTTTACTTCCTTCAGGTTGTCGCCAATGGTATCTAAACTTTCAGCATAGTAAATAGAAGTAAGGTTAAAGAGATAGAGATAAGTAACCATTCTTTCGAAAATATGGTTGAGTGGCAAAAAACTTAGTGAACGTAGATTATCCCCCGGCGGAAAGCAAGGTGAGCTGGCAATTACATTCGAAAGAATATTGCGATGTGATAACATAACACCTTTTGGTGTGCCTGTGGTGCCGGATGTGTAGATAATTGTTGCCAGGTCTTCGTACCCAATTGTAGCAGCTATTTTTTTTGCTGTTGCTATTCCTTCTGCTGTTGTTAATGCAGTTACTTCTTTCCAGTGTCTTGCATTTTGTACATGTTCGAAAGTGAAAATGTCTTTCAGGGTTGGCACTTTGTCCTTCAAGCTCACTACTTTCAGAAAAAGATCTTCATCATTTACAAAAGCCATCTTTACCTGTGCATCGCTTAGCACAAAAGCAAGTTCATTTACATTAATGGTTGGATAAACAGGAACCAGAATGGCGCCAATCTGCTGAACAGCCAGATCTAGCATTATCCATTCCGGACGGTTTTTACAAAGCATGGCAACTTTATCTCTTCCTTCGGCAGTCATGTCGCCACAACCAATTCCAAGACTTAATAAACCAGCACTTAAATTATCAATGATGGTTTTACATTCTTCGGTGCTATACTTTCTCCATTGGCCACCTTCTTTACCCGCCAGCATATCTTCCAATGGGTTTTTTTCAAGATTATAATCTATACAATCAAATAGTCTTTTTAGTTCAGTCATGTGCAATCGTTGTTTGTTGAGAAAATCTGGTGTTAACCAATTGACAATTTAAGCAAAAATGTCGCATAAAAAAAGCTCCGGCTATATTTAGCGGAGCTTTTATAAAAACCATTCGATTATTTATAATACCTGATAGTATTGGCCCTGTGGCATCCGGAAAACCCTATTTTTCTGGAAGGCATTAAAGCCATCGTATTCTTCGTTATGGGCTTTTGTCCAGTTGTCGTATGCTGCCAGATTTTCTGTGGAGCCAAATAGCCATTGGTTATAGGCATCAAACATACCTTCGGAGATAAGTTGTTTATGATAGTCAAATAATCTGAAAGGATATTTAGCTGCATTAGTAGCATACCAGTCAAGAATAAATCTTGTGCGGATCATTGACAGAGTTTCAACAGTAATTCCTTTGTTGGCCAAAGAAGCTTGTTTTCCCATGCTGGTAAGAAAAGCTTTGGCAAATTCACTTTTATTCTTTTCTTCACCTTTCATCAGATCAGCATCCGCAAAAAGTTTTTCTTTATAAGCCTGCAACAGTTGTTGCTTCATGGCTGCACCTCTTTCGGAAAGGCTTTCCATATTTACAAATATTTCGCCATAGATAAGGCTCCACACTTTATCTTTTGCATAGAAATAATATAATGCTGCATTATAATAATTACCGCCATAGGCAGGGTCTACTTCTATTCCTTTTTCCCATAGTTGTATGGCTGAAAAATCTTTGATTGCAAAAAGCAGTTCTCCGTACTCACTATAAAGCGGTCCGCTTTTAGGAAATTTCTTCAACGCTTTTTTATACATCTTCTCACAATCCTTCACTTCTTCTAATGCCTTGTACACATTGCCGGCAATCTGGTAGGTAACTACATCCGCATCATCTCTGCCAATCAGTTCTTCTGCTCCTTGCCTGGCTTTTTGATAATCTCGTTTAAGAAAAAAAGACATTACAAGGTCTTTTTGCATTTCAAGATTATTCTTGTCTTGCTGCAAGGCTCTTGTAAGTACAATGATGGCATTGTCAAAATCGCCGGTTCGCATAAAAGTTTTTGCTGTTTCATGTAGTGTTTTTGGGTCCTCCGGCTGCGCTATTGCTACAAATGATACGGTTATCAGGAGAAATAAAGACAGATATTTTTTCATCTGGAAATTTTTTATTTTTTGAATTTGTCAGATGGAATTCGCCATAAAATTTTTTGTCGCTGTTAGTGAAAAGTTGCTCCAAAATTTTTATGGATCATTTCATCAAATTATTTTTAAGGCTTATTTGCAAAATTCATGCTGAAATTAAAAAACAAGAGACGTTAGAAGTAACGCCTCTGTTGCAAAATAACAAAAAACAGGTCAAGTTTAGATGTTAAAAAGGTGTTCAGGCTTCAGTTACGCTTCAGGCCGTTGAAAGTAACGCTTCAGACCGCCAATGGTATCATTATAATATGGTTATACCTTATTTAGCGTTCCGATGCTCTTTTAAATAAGATGTGTTAGCAGCCCGTCCCTCAGTTTTGGCTCAAACCAGGTTGTTTTTGGAGGCATTACGTTGCCACTATCAGCAATATCAAACAATTGCTCCATCGTAACCGGGTAAATACTGAAAGCAACTTTCATTTCGCCCTTATCAACTCTTCTTTCCAATTCTTTTAACCCTCGGATGCCGCCAACAAAATCAATTCTTTTATCAGTTCGCTGGTCTTTAATGCCCAAAAGTTTTTCCAATATATTATTTGATAGAATAGTAATATCAAGGATGCCTATTGGGTCTTCTGTGTAAGTTCCTTTGCGGGAAGCTAGTATATACCACTTGCCTTCCAGATACATACCAAACTCATGCAATTGTGCTGGTTTTACCGGAACCTGGCTTAGTGTAATAAAAAAATCATCTTGTAAGCGGCTGAATAATTTTTCAGATGATAAGCCGTTCAAATCTTTTACAACACGGTTATAATCCAATATAGCCAGTTCGCTGGCAGGGAAAATAGTAGTCAGAAAATATTTTGCATCCTCGCTGTCGGAAAATTGTTTGCTTACTTTGGCAGCAGATGCAGCTCTGTGGTGTCCATCGGCAATATAAGTGCAGGGAACGTTGATGCTGAATAAAGCGGTAATAGTATCAATTGTCACATCATCATTTACAATCCATATGGTATGGCTGATTTCATCATCAGCCGTAAAATCATAAGTAGGTTGGTTATTTGCTTTCCAGTTTTCGATCAATGTGTTTAATGCAGAAACATCTCTGTAAGCCAGAAACACATTGCCTGTTTGTGCCCTTATCGTCGTCATGTGGTCAATCCTGTCTTTCTCTTTTTCCGGACGGGTGAACTCATGTTTCTTGATAATGTCATTATGATAATCTTCTACTGATGAAACACAAACAAGGCCTGTCTGGCTACGGCCATTCCCGCCTGTTAGTCGGGCAGGCATCACCAGGGTATAAATATAATAGCAAGGCTTATCTTCTCTAAAAAGGATTTCTTCTTTATTAATAAAGTGTAGAAGATTTTCTTTTGCCTTATCATAGACTTGCTGACTATGTGTATCCATATCAGCAGGCATATCTATCTCAGATTTGGTGATATGCAAAAATGAAAGAGGGTTATCTTTTGCTTCCTCCTTTGCTTCTTCACTATTTAAAACATCATATGGTCTTGATGCTATTTGTTTTGCTATTGCTGGTTTTGGTCGTAGGGCATTGAAGGGTTTAATAATAGCCATTTTGTTATTCTTTTTTATTTGCGAAATCTTTCATTAAATCGGTTATTGCTTTTACACTTTCCAGTGAAAGGGCATTGTACATAGAAATACGGAAACCACCAACACTTCGATGGCCTTTTACACCAATCATTCCTTCCTTTTTGCACAATTCAAGAAATTCTTTTTCCAGATTGCTGTCATCCATTGTAAATACAGCATTCATTTTACTACGGTCTTCTTTTACAACCGGAGTTTTAAATATCGGTAATGTATCTAAAGTAGTATAGAGTAGTGCTGCCTTTGCATTATTTTCTTTTTCTAAAGTTGCAATACCGCCTTTCTTTTTTAGCCATCTTAAGGTAAGCATGGCTACATACACAGCGAAGACCGGGGGAGTATTGAGCATGCTTCCTTCACTGATATGATTGCGATAATCCAGTATAGTGGGAATTGTTCTTTTTACTTTTCCCAGCATGTTCTTATTGATAACAACAAGATTTACACCAGCCGCTCCCATGTTTTTTTGAGCACCTGCATATAGCAGGTCAAATTTATTAAATTCAAGTTGACGGCTGAATATATCACTGCTCATATCTGCCACCAGCGGAACAGCACAATCATATGGCAATGTGTGCCATTGTGTACCGGCAATGGTTTCGTTGGTAGTAATGTGCAGATAGGCTGCAGTTGGCGGAGTAATTATATTTTTCGGAATGCTTGTATAATTATTTTCTTTAGATGAACCGACGATTTCTATATGTCCAAAAATTTTTGCTTCTTTGATGGCTTTGCTGGCCCATGTTCCTGTTTCTGTGTACGCAGCTATTTCATTTTCATTCAGCAGGTTCATAGGTATCTGCATAAACTGTGTAGTGGCGCCTCCATGCAGAAATAAAACTTCATGGTCATCATCCAGCTCCATCAGTTCTTTTACCAATGCTCTGGCTTCTGCCATTACCGGTTCAAATAAAGGAGTACGGTGGCCAATTTCAAGAATGGATAATCCTGTGTCATTAAAATTTAAAACAGATTTGCTGGCTTCCTCAAAAACTTCCTTTGGTAATACGGAAGGGCCAGCGTTGAAATTGTGAATGCCCCCTAACCCCCTAAAGGGGGAATTATCAAATTCTTGTTCTTTCATTTTGATGCAAATGTATGAAATACATGTTCAGGTAGATTGTTCTTATACTCCCCTTTAGGGGTTGGGGGTATCATGTTCCCGGCCTTTGATAGCTGCATTTTTCCATGAATTGTTCAGCCCTTCAAATTCTTGCAAATCTGCTGCTGAAAATTCTTTGTTGGATAATTTTTTTAAATCCGGCTGTCCGGCATTTACCCAAGCTGTGTACCAGAAAGAAGCAACCGCAAAAATGGATTGCCGCATTCTTCTTTCCACCATTCCTTTCATCATGGCATCGTAAGCTTTTGTAAAGGCTGATGAATATTGACGGATCGTAATGCCGTTTCTGTCTTCAAAAGAATATTTCTGATCGCCGGGAAAATTTCTTGTCAGTTCTTTTTCAAATTTTAAAACTGTATCTGCGGCGGCTGCACTTTCTAAAACTCTTGTCCAAATGAAGTCTGCCGGATTTTTTATGTACTCAGCTTTGCCGATAAAAAAATCCCATTCTTTTTCGGCCAGCAGTTCAGGTATGCGGCTTTCCCAAAAACCATGAATACCTTTCTGGTCGGTGTTCTGTCCGTTGTGATTAGAACTGGCATGAAGCGGTACATGAGAGTCGGCAATATAATGACCTATCTCCGCGGAATATTTTAAAATCTTTGCCTGGTTTTTTTCTTTGAATGCATTGGTAAGGCGTATCAGCATTGTTTGTAACCACCAGGGTACAATGCCATAGGCATTTAATGTTTCTTCTGAATATTTCGCAACGGCATCTTCCCATTTTCTTGGCAACGAATCGTAAGGATAAGTTCCATAGTGATCAATATCTATATAATGCCGGGGTCCCTCTTCAGGTATTGCATATCTTCTTTTGTCAGGGTCCACAGCATGTTCAGCTAAAAAATCTATTTGTGGTTTAAAAAGCACCATCATTTCTGGTGGTAACAGAAATACTGCATAATGATTGATTTTTCTGTGACCATAAAATCCCCAGCAAAAGCATTGCTGCACAGTTAAAGAAAAAAGTACTAAAAGAAAAAGCTTCTTCATTTCTCTTTTTTTAATTCTTCAAATCTTTCAGCATCCAGATCCACTACACCACCTGTTACAGCATATTTCATGGCTTCGCCGGGTGTGATGTGTTCTATCTTTTTTACTTTATCTCTTGGTAATATATATAACTGACCGGCAAAATTGTAAGCCTGCGGCACATAAACGGCCACTTTATCGGCTCCCATTTCAAATTTCCCCATTTCTTCATCGGTTAAAAAACCAATAATCCAGACATCTTCAGAAAAAACACTGGCCATTACGGCTATGTTGAATTTTCTTTTATCACCGGCAAAGGCTTCAAAAAAATCTTTGGTGGATGTGTAAATAAATTTAATACCGGGAGTTCTTTCCATCCATTGATCAAAAAAGCTGATAAAACTACCCATTAGGAAGGTGGAACTTACCCAGCCAACAAAAATGACAAAAAGTATAATAATTACAAAGCCAAGTCCCGGAATATTGACATAAGGCCGCAAAATTCCATCTACCAAATCAAAAAGCCAGTAAAGTACATAACCAGTGATACCAATCGGAGCAAGTATGATAAGCCCCTGCACAAAAAAACGCAGGATCTGTTTTAAGGTGCTTTTTGGTTCTGTTTTGATTGCCTTACTCATAAGCCGATTTACAAGCTAAGGTAGCGTAAAAATAACGGCTTGAGAACCGGTAAAAATTCGGTGAATGGTAAAAAAACAAGGATGGAAACTTTGGTTACTTTTAAAGTTTCCATAGTTTTGTGTCCAGATTTTGAATTATGGAGACGAAAGAAAGAATATTACTGAAGGCGGAAGAGTTGTTTATGCAGTTTGGCATTCGCTCGGTTTCGATGGATGATATTGCCAATAATCTGGGAATGTCTAAGAAAACCCTGTACCAGTATTTTGCTGACAAAGATGAGCTTGTTGAAGCTGTGGTGGATGGTCATATAAATGGCATTCAGCAGGATTGCATTGGTTGTAAAAATGAGGCAACCAATGCAATACATGAAATTTTCATTACGATGGAAAGGATCATGGAAGAGTTTAGCAATATGAACCCTATGCTGTTATATGATATGGAAAAATTTCATCACAAAGCTTATAAACTCTTCAGGGATCATAAAGATAAATTTCTGCTCCAGGTAATCAATGAAAATATAGAATGGGGTATCAAAGATGAATTGTATCGTTCTGATGTAAATGTAGATGTGATGTCTAAATTCCGAATCGAATCGATGATGATCCCATTTAATGTATCAGTATTCTCACCGGGAAAATATAACCTGGCCACTACTTCAGAAATGATATTAGAAAATTTTACTTATGGATTAGCTACCATTAAAGGACATAAACTGATTCAAAAATATAATGAACAACGCAAAAAAAACCTTTCCAATGAAGAGAGTAAGAAATAACAGTCTGGTGTATTTAGCAGCTTTGTTTTTATTGCCATTGCTGTCTACTGCTCAAAAGCCTGATAGTACAAGAATGACAAAACATATATTCAATATTCAGCAAACTATTGACTATGCAAAGAAGAATAATGTAAATGTAAAGAATGCATTAATAGATGTACAGCTTCAGGAGCAGCAAAACAGAGAGATTACTTCCAATGCTTATCCCCATATAAATGGAAGTATTGAATCAGTTTATAATCCAAGTGTGGCTACACAGGTGGTACCCAATTTTATTTCTCCCGCCACTTACCAGGTATTGATTGACCAGGGAGTTAAAGATGGTAATGGGCAACCAATTGTTATGCCAGACAACTTTGGATTTATTGCTGCTCAGTTTGGTTCTAAGTTTAGTACAACAGCTGGCATAAGCCTGCAACAAATATTATTTGACGGGCAGGTATTTGTGGGGCTTTTAGCCAGAGGCGCTGCAGTTGAATTCAAAAAGAAAAATGCTGAGGTTACTGAAGAAATGATCAAGGCGAATATTTATAAAATTTACTATCAGTTGGTGGTAAGTAAAACACAGGTAGAACTATTAGACGCTAATATCGGTTTGATACAAAAATTACTGAATGACACCCGTATTATTTATGAAAATGGATTTGCTGAAAAACTGGATATAGATAAAGTGAGTGTACAACTTACGAATTTACAAACTGAAAGAAGTAAAGTTTTGAATACAATCTCTAACGGGTATTATGGATTGAAAGTTTTGATCGGAATGCCAATTACTGATGAATTGGTGCTAACTGATAAACTTACTGATGAAGAAATTAAAGAAGGAATATTGGAGAAAAGCACTTATACCTATGAGGATCGAAAGGAATTTCAGTATATAAAAATTGGAAAAATACTCAATGAATATAATGTACGTCGTTATAAACTAAGTCAGATACCAACCGTCAGCCTGAATGCATTATATGCTAAAAATGCACAACGGAATCAATGGGATTTTGCCAGAAGAGGTGATTGGTATACCATCGCCACTGTAGGGTTAAAATTAACAGCTCCAATATTCAATGGGTTTTTCACAAAGTCTAAAATAGAACAGGCGAAACTAGAAGTGCAAAAAATAGATAACCAGATTGCAGCATTAGAAATTTCTATTGATAATGAAGTAATGACTGCCAGAAATAATTTCAGTTCTGCTATTACTACAATGGATTTTCAGAAAAAAAATATGGAACTGGCAGAGAAAGTCTACAGCCAAACCAAAAAGAAATATGAAATGGGCACAGGCTCTCAAATGGAAATAAATACGGCGCAGACGGATATGAAAACAGCACAAACAAATTATATCACTGCTTTGTATGATGCAATCATTGCTAAAGTTGACTTTATGAAAGCAACGGGAAAGCTTTGATCTTAAATTAAACAACTAATGACTTTACAGTATAATAAAACCAACATGAAAAAAATAGCAACAATGCTTGTTCTTATTGCAGTAACAGGCTATTTCCTTGCATCCTGCGGAACAGGTGCAAAAGATAAGAAAGGTAAGATCGGTGATATGAAAGTAGAACTGGAAAAAATGAAAAAGGAAAAGAATGAATTGGCTGCTGACATCCGTAAACTGGAAGAAGATATTGCCAAGGCCGACCCGGAAGCTGCGAAGCTTGTTCAAAAGCTGGTGTCTATAGATACTTTACGTATCGCTGACTTTACACATTTTATAGAATTACAAGGTAAGATTGATGCCGAAGGTATTGGTTATGTAGCACCATCAGGACAAGGCGGTCAAGTGAAAGCAGTGTATGCTAAACTTGGTAGCCGTGTAAGCAAAGGACAGCTTATTCTTAAACTGGATGATGCGATGCAAAGGCAGGCAGTGATAGCTGCACAACAACAAACAGGAGTGTTGAAAGCAAGGCTGGTACAGGCACAAACGGTTTATGAACGTTACCAGAATTTATGGAAGCAGAATATCGGAGCAGAAATTCAGGTAATTAATGCAAAAGCTGATGTGGATGCATTGCAAAGTCAGTTGAATGCAGCACAGGCGCAAGTTCGATTGGCACAGGAACAAGCCAATATGTCGAATGTGTATGCAGGTATGAGTGGTGTAATTGATGAAATGAATGTGATGGTGGGAGAATTTTTCTCTCCACAAACTGCAGCTATGCCGGGTTCGGGTATCAGAATTGTGAATACCCAAAATTTAAAAATTGTGACTAATGTGCCGGATACATATATAACAAGAGTAAAGAAAGGTGAAAAAGTAGAAGTGGTAGTACCGGCATCTGGTAAACCTCCATTCACCTCCACGATCAGTGTTGTTGGAGCATCCATAAATCCAACAACAAGATCATTTATAACGGAAGCAAAACTTCCATCTGATCCTTCTTTGAAACCAAACCAGACAGCCATCATGAAAATACTTGATTACGAAGCGAAAGCTACAATAGCTGTTCCCATAAATGTAGTGCAGAGTGATGAAAAGGGCAAGTATGTGTATGTAATGGAAAAAGCCGGTGATAAAATGATTGCCCGTAAAAAAACAGTAAATGTGGGCGAAGCGTATAATGGATTAATGGAAATTAAAAGTGGTTTGACCGGAGGAGAATTAATAATAATTGCCGGTTATCAAACAGTGTATGATGGACAGGTGGTTACCACAAACAGGTAAAAAACCCCTGTCCCCCGTCCGACCGGGTCGTCCGGGCGGGCCTAAAGGGGACTTAGATCAATAAGTCGAATTAGTGTTTTGTTAAGTGTTTAAGGAAGAGTGTGCATTACCCCGAAGGGGTAAATTATTAATAACTCCTGGTGAAACCAGGAGTTATTATGACAGGATTGGTCTCGAACTCCGTAGGAGTTCAATAAAACTGAAGAATGTGCAGAATGATGAATTGTTGGATATTTTGATAGAGATGTCAATGATATCAACCAATTATCAGGGTAGAGTTATTGATGTTTAAGATAATACAATTTACGAATTAAAATATTTCTGATGAAAATTTTTGAAGGAATTAAAGATAAGTTTAAACAGTTTGGCCCGACAAGCTGGGCCGTAAATAACAGAACGGCTGTTTATATTATTGCTATTCTGATTACAGTTTACGGATTGATTCAGTTCAACAGTATGCCGAAAGAACAGTTTCCGGATATTGTTGTGCCCACTATTTCTGTTGCTACTGTATATGTTGGAAATTCCCCCAAGGATATTGAAAACCTTGTAACCCGGCCGATTGAAAAACAATTGAAAAGTATTAGTGGCGCCAAGGTAAATAAGATACAAAGTACATCACAATCTGATTATAGTTTGATAGTGGTGGAGTTCGATACGGATGTAAAAACAGAGCTGGCGAAATTAAAAGTAAAAGATGCCATTGATAAAGCCAGAGCTGATCTGCCGAATGATTTAACGAAGGAACCCGATGTACAGGAATTTGCATTCAGCGAAATGCCGGTGATGTTTGTAAACATCAGTGGAGATTATGATGGTATGCAATTGAAGGCTTATGCTGATAAGATGCAGGATAAGTTTGAAGAATTAAGTGAAGTAACAAGGGCTGAAATTGTAGGTGCACCCGAAAGAGAGATACAGGTAAATGTAGATCCCTATAAGTTGACAGCGGCAAGAGTGAGCTTTATGGATGTGGAGAATGCCATTACCCGGGAAAATAGAGATATTACCGGAGGATTGATTGAGGTTGGTAATATGAAGCGGACATTGAAAGTAAAAGGTCAATTTTCCTCTATTGCTGATATGCAGAGCATTGTGGTAAGAAGCAGTGCACAAGGCGCAGCTGTTTACTTGCGGGATATTGCTGAAATAAAAGATACCGTTAAGGAAAAAGATAGTTATGCCCGGTTGGATGGTAAGAATGTGGTTACGCTGAACATTGTAAAAAGAGCCGGCGAGAATTTGATTGAGTGTGCTGATAAGATAAAAGCTGCGGTGGAAGAATTGCAAAATGCTGAAGAGTTGCCAAAAGATCTTCGGGTAGAATTTACAGGTGACCTGAGTAAACAGACGAAAACTTCTTTCAATGAATTAATTAATACAATCATTATTGGTTTTGTACTGGTACTAATCATTCTGATGTTCTTCATGGGTGTTACCAATGCATTCTTTGTGGCGTTAAGTGTACCATTGAGTGTGTTTGTTGCGTTTTTATTTTTACCAATTGCGGATGGCATTATCGGCACAACTGTTACGTTGAACTTTATTGTACTCTTTGCCTTGCTTTTCGGATTAGGAATAATTGTGGATGATGCGATTGTGGTAATTGAAAATACGCATCGAATTTATAATAACGGAAAAGTGCCGATAGAACGAAGTGCGAAGGAGGCTGCAGGCGAAGTGTTTATTCCGGTATTGGCCGGAACGGCAACTACATTGGCACCGTTTTTCCCATTATTATTCTGGAAAGGATTGATTGGTAAGTTTATGATTTACTTGCCAACCATCTTGATTCTCACTTTGGCAGCTTCATTAATTGTTGCGTTTTTCTTCAACCCGGTTTTTGCAGTAAGCTTTATGAAGCCAGAAGGAAAAGAATTTGAAAAGCCGAAGAGAGCTATATTCAGAAATAAATGGTTCCTTGTTTTTGCTATTGCCGGAGTGCTACTTCATTTGCCTGGCTTTCACGGTGTCGCCAACTTTTTAATACTGATGGCATTGCTGATGATATTAAACGCTTATGTGCTGAATGATGTAATCCATCGTTTTCAGAAACGAGCATTGCCGAAGCTGATGAACCGGTATGAAAAATTATTAAAATGGATACTGGTTGGTAAAAGACCGATTTGGGCATTTGTTTCATTGTTTGGAATATTTGCTTTTGCTGCAGGTATATTAATGTTCAGTATTAGTATTGGAAGAACTAAATCAACCTTCTTCCCCAGTGGTGATCCCAATGTTGTATATGTGTATTTAAAATTGCCTGCTGGTACTGATGTTAAGTATACAGATAGTATAACAAGTGTATTGGAAAGAAGGGTTGAAAAAGTATTGGAGAAAGATAAACCCGGTGCAGCAGGAAGTATTGTGGAAAGTATCATTACCAATGTTGCGGTAAGTGCAAATAATCCCAGGGATAATAACAGAAGTATTCAATCCAATTTAGGCCGTATACAGGTTTCTTTTGTTGAGTATGAAAAGCGACATGGTAAAAGCACAATGGTATATAAAGAAGCAATAAGAGATGCCTTGCAGGGAATTCCCGGTGCGAATATTGAAGTGGCGCAGGAAGATGGTGGTCCGCCCACTGACCCTCCTGTAAATATTGAAGTGATTGGTGATGATTTTGAAAATATTTCGTTGGTTGCCAAGAACCTGTTTAATTTTTTAGATACGAACCGGGTTGAAGGAATCGAAAATCTGCAACCGGATGTGGATCTGGTAAATCCAGAAATTACAGTAAATGTAAACAGAGAAAAGGCTATGATGGAAGGCGTAAGCACCGGACAAATAGGAATGGAATTACGCACTGCTGTGTTTGGAAAAGAAGTAAGTAAAATAAAAGACGGTGAAGATGAATACAAGATTCAATTGAGAAATGTAGCAGGCATGCGGGATAATATTACCGACCTGCTGAATATGAATATCACATTCATGGATATGAATACGATGCAGGTAAAATCAATTCCGTTGAGTGCAGTGGCCAGTGTTGATTACACTAATACAGCAGGTGGTATTAAAAGAAAGAATGTAAAACGTACAATTCAATTACAAAGCAATGTGCCTGACCCCACAATGGTGGGACAGGTAAATGCGGATTTGCAGATCAAGATTGATGAGTTTAAGCAGGTTTCTAAAATTCCACCGGATGTAACAATCAAACTGAGCGGACAAAGTGAGCAGGAAAAAGAAACACAGGCATTCTTAGGTACAGCGTTTATGATTGCAATTGGTCTTATCTTTTTGATACTGGTATTGCAGTTCAACTCAATGAGTAAGCCATTCATTGTAATTACAGAGATTTTCTTCTCGGTGATTGGTGTATTGCTTGGTTATGCAATAACAGGCATGACAATCGCAACAATCATGTTGTTAGTGGGTATCGTTGGTTTGGCAGGTATCGTAATCAAAAATGGTATTCTTATTATAGAGTTTACGGATGAGCTTCGTGGCCGTGGTATGCGAACAAGGGAAGCAGCGATACAAGCCGGTAAGATCAGGATCATTCCGGTTTTATTAACAGCAGTGGCAACCATTTTAGGATTATTGCCATTGGCAATAGGGTTTAATATTGACTTTGCAGGGTTGTTCAGTCATCTGCGTCCAAACATTTTCTTTGGTGGTGATAGTGTTGTATTCTGGGGGCCATTAAGTTGGACGATCATTTTCGGTTTGTTATTCTCTTTCTTCCTTACGTTGGTAATGGTGCCAAGTATGTATTTAATTGCGGAAAGATTGAAGCGGCCTATGGGTCAGTTTTACGGAACAAAATTTATTGCATTATTAGGATTTGCAGGCCCCTTCTTCTTCATATTTGTAGGAATTATGTACCTGGTAAGAAGAATACAAGGGAAAAAAGTGTGGATGGGTCAACTAAAAGAGGCAGCGAAAGAAACAGAAATAGAGTCTTAAGAGTTGGTGGTTGGTTTTGCCTGCCCGACTATATTTATTACATTAGAAATGGTCAGGCGGGGTTATAAGAGGCGGCTCCGTGGTTGGGGCCGCTTCGTTTTTTAAGCTACTCGGTATTCATTATTTATCCTTTGGAGGGTATTTTTTTTATCCTGATTAGCAGCACTTTTACACAAAACAGAATCATTATGCAAAAATTGATCGCTTCGTTCTTAGTTATGTCTTGTCTTATAGCTTGTTCTCAAAAGAAAGAAAATAGTTTGCCTGCACCGGTTTCCAAATCAGCAGTGCAAAAGTTAATAACCGGAAAAACATTTGTTACCAGCCGTATTGGAACCCTGTCTCCATTTGCCTCAGGTCTTGATAAGGAAGAGCCATATAAATGGTTTGATGAGGAAAAGGAACTGAATGATTTTGCAAAAAAATATCAGGCAGAAAGGATAGAATTTGTTCTTCAGTTTGTAAATGATACATTAGTAAAAATTACAGATGATGGTAAAACCTGGGATGCTGTGTATAAAATTGATGAAGGGGTAAAGGATGAAGAGAAGGCTGGAATGAAATTTCGATTTATATATCCTGATATAGAAGGTACGATGAGCTTTCCCGGCGCTACCGAACCAATGGTGTTAACTTCAACTTATCTTATTGCAGGTGTAAATGATAATGCAATGATAGTAGAAACGCCAAGACAATTTAACCGCAGTACTGTTGTGCTGTGGATGAAGGAGAAATAGAAATCACTTTTGTTTATGTCATTCCGGACTTGATCCGGAATCCTTCTCCGAACTTTGAAAAGCATTTTAGCAAAAGACCCCGGCTCAAGCCTGCCTGACGGCAGACAGTGCCGCAGAGATGGGCTACTAAAAACGAAGGCATTTAAATTGTAGAGCATTAAAAAATCTAAGTTTATATACAAAAAAACCGTTCCACAATTAGCAGAACGGTTTTTTATTAAATAAGAATATTTCTTTAGAATCCTTTTTTCTGAACAGGATTGCCATCAATATCCAGTTCAATAATTTCATATCCGAATTTCTGTAATGTTGGTAATACTTTTTCTTTATCGCCAACCAGTAAAATATTCATCTTATCAATATTCAGCCATTTTTTTGCAACCGCATCTAGTTCCGCTTTAGTAATATTCTTAAGAATCTCATTTTGAGTATCTACATAATTTGCAGGAAGATTATATTCTAATATTCTGCCGATGAAACCTGCTTTTTGAAAACCAGTTTCATAACGTTGTGCATCTATCTGGCCCAATGCACTTTTCATAAACTTCATTTCATCTTCTGTAACACCGTTAGCAGCATAATCTTTCAGTTCTTTCAATACTTCTGTCAAAGCACTATCTGTAGCAGCAGCTCTGATACCTGAGCTAAAGGAAAATTCACCAGTGTGTTTATCTCCACTAAATCCGCTGCGGGCACCATATGTCCAGCCCTTATCTTCTCTCAGGTTAAGATTGATACGGCTGTTGAATGCGCCACCCAAAGGATAATTGGTTAAGAAAGCTTTATAATATTCACCGGTGGCATCGTATTTCAGATTAGTGATATCGCCAACCCGGAATTCTGTTTGTGCAGCATTCTTTACATCTACAAAATAGATCTTTGTTTTTTCTACACTGTTGGTTGCTTTTACTGCTGGTAATTCCACCTTTTTATTGGGTAGCTTATTCAGGAAGGCAAGCTTTGGTACTATTTCAGCTTCTGTAACATCACCAACCACAACAACATTTGTTCCTTGCGATCCGATATTAGTAGCATAATAGTTTTCTACATCTTGCAGCGTAAAGGTTGCAACTGTTTCTTCTGTTCCACGTTGACTAATACCTAAAATATTATCCTTGCCATAATTAAGTTTGTCAAATACATTCGAAGCAATAGCTGCCGGTTGTGATTTTGTTTGTTTGAAACTTTCTAACGACTGTCGTTTTATTCTGCTGAATGCATCTTCTGTGAATTTTGGATTCAGCATTCTGTCTTCTAACAATGCCAGTGTAGCATCAAGATTCTTTTTTAAAGATGATACCTGGAAGGTTATTCCATCTGTGCCACTGAAAACACTGATATTACTACCTAGTTTTTCAAGCTCTTTACTGAAATCTTCTGACGATCTGTTCTTCGTATCGTCATTCATCATAGAAGCGAAGAAAGAAGACAGACCTGCTTTGTCTAAGTTATTTGCCTGCATTAAATGGCCGCCGGGAATTTTAATAGAGATATTTACCAATGGTAATTCTGTATTATCTGCACCAATAGCTTTTATTCCATTACCCAGGTCTTTGGTCCAGAAGGCAGGAACTTTTATTACGGGATTGGCTCCGCTTGGTGGTTGTATACTACGATCGAAATTGTCTTTTGCCTTTACATATTTAAGATCATTATATCCATAATCAGGAGCAGTATATCCATCTTCATCTACTTTATAATTATTCTCTCCCACAATCATCTTATCCTGCCCTTTTGTAAGAATACTTAGCACAACACAATGTTTGTATTTAATGTATTTATTATACACCCTCATTACATCTTCTTTGGTAACCGAACGAACCATGTTTAGTTCTTTACCAATCATGTTCGGAGTGCCGGCAAACGTTTGATAAGCTGCTAACTGTGCTACTTTGCCAGAAACACTTTGCAAACTGTTTATTACTTGTGATTCCTGTTGTCCTTTAAACTTTTCAATATCTTCATCTGTTACACCTCTTTTTTCAAAAGCAAGCAATGCCTGATCCAATAAATAATACATGGAAGCTAAAGACTTTCCGGGATAGGGAACAATCTGGAACATGAACTCACCTGATAATTCAGAGTTAGAATGGCTGGCTGATGCAGATAATGCCAACTGTTTTTTTACCAGTTCCTGGTAGAGGATTGAATTATTCCCTTGCCCAAGAATTTCTGCCAGACAATCCAGTGCTGCCATATCCTTATCATAATTAGGCACTGTTGGATATGCTCTTATCATTACCGGCACTCTTGCATAGTTATCTGTATAAGAAACAAAACGATGTCTGCTTAATTCAGGAACCATCTTTGGCATATTACTTACTTCCGGTCCACGGGGAATAGAACCGTAATACTTCTCTACCAGCTTCACTACATCTTTAGGATTTACATCGCCGCCCACAGTAAGTGTGGCGTTGTTCGGTCCGTACCAGCGAAGGAAGAAGTTCTTCAGATCATTTACATTGCCACGGTTCAAATCTTCTATATATCCAATGGTGAGCCAGCTATACGGATGACCGTAAGGATACATTGCCTGCGATATTTTCTCAAAGGCAAGACCATAAGGACGGTTGTCATAATTCTGTCCTCTTTCATTTTTTACAGTTGCTCTTTGTATTTCAAACTTCTGTTGAGTAACAGCATCTAATAAAAACCCCATGCGGTCAGCTTCCAGCCAGAGCATTTTTTCTAACTGGTTGTTAGGCACTGTTTCAAAATAATTAGTACGGTCACGGTTGGTAGTGCCGTTCAATGTACCGCCTGATTCGGTTACTATTTTAAAATGCTGCTCATCACCTACGTTATCACTTCCCTGAAACATCATATGCTCGAAGAAGTGTGCAAAGCCTGATTTGCCAATCTCCTCTCTTGCAGATCCTACATGGTAAGTAACATCTACCCGAACCAGCGGATCGCTATGATCTTCATGTATAATTAATGTAAGACCGTTATCCAGTTGGTATTTCTCATACGGGATAACAATTTCATCTCCGGTCTTAGTTATCTTTTCAATAAGTTTTGTCTGTCCGTTTGCCATTACTCCCAGCAAAGCAGTGAGCATGGTCAATAAGAAAATTCTTTGTTTCATATAGTATATTCGTTTTTGTAGAACCGGCAATGTAAAGAAAAGCTGCCTTTTATCCTCACCTTTTATCAATATGGCTACATTAATCTGAATATCTGTTTATTATCTTTAGCAAAATTATTATTATGAGCCAGAAAAACCGCAGTAACCATGAAATTGACTACAAGATATATGGCGAAGAATTACAATTTGTAGAAGTGGAATTGGACCCGCAGGAAACAGCTATTGCAGAAAGTGGTGCAATGATGATGATGGATGACGGCATTCAAATGGAAACCATTTTTGGGGATGGCTCAGCTCAAGCCCCAAGCGGAATATTTGGTAAACTGGTAAGTGCCGGTAAAAGAGTACTGACGGGTGAAAGTTTGTTCATGACAGCTTTTACCAATGTGGGACATGAAAAAAGAAAAATAAGTTTTGCTGCACCATATACAGGAAAAATAATTCCGATGGATCTGCAACAATTAGGTGGAACCATTATTGCACAAAAGGATGCTTTTCTATGCGCTGCAAAAGGAGTAAGTGTAGGGATACATTTTCAGCGGAAACTAGGTGTAGGCATTTTTGGTGGGGAAGGATTTATTATGCAAAAGATTGAAGGCGATGGCATGGCCTTTCTGCATGCAGGTGGTTATATTATCGAAAGGGAATTAAAACCTGGTGAAATATTAAAAATTGATACCGGCTGTGTGGTTGGTTATACACCACAAACACAATTTGATATTGAATTTGTAAAAGGCATCAAGAACTTTATGTTTGGTGGGGAAGGTTTGTTCTTTGCAAAATTGCAAGGCCCGGGAAAAGTGTGGATACAATCATTACCCATCAGCCGATTAGCCGGTAGAATTGTAGCTTACGGAACATATAAACGTAAAGAAGAAGGCAGTGTATTGGGCGGTTTGGGCAATCTGTTTGACGGCAGGGAATAATATTTGAATAACCCTCCGGGAGTTATTCCAGCTTATTATTTTTCTTTAGGCAAACTCCCGGAGGGTTTACTTATAAAAGATAATCCTATTTTTTATTGGGGGGCAATACATTTACGGAAGAAGTGATCTCTTTTTCAATTTTTACTCCGGGATAGTTGCTTGCCAATACTAATTCATATTGCGGATTGTTTTTTAACTGGCGGAAAAACTGTTGCAGCTTTACAATGTCTTCCTCTTTTTGAAAAGCCTGGTCATGTGCCAGCAATACAAGGTGGCCGGGTGTTTTGGTTGTAGACGCATCCAGCATGTTTTGCATTTTGCGAAACAACAGCTCCATATTATCATCAGGTGCCAGGGTTTTATGATCGTAAGTCCATTCAATATCCCAACCCATTACGGCAAAGCCAGCACGGTGTACAGCATCAATCGTTTTTTCGCTGCCTTTAATGTCTGTATGATTGATACTGTCTATCCGCCAGGCATTGCGGCCGGGCATTCTTGTTACGTTGTTGGTAAAGCTTAACCGGTTGGCACTCTTCTCAAAATCCTTAACAACCAATGCCGAGTCTTCGTAGAATTTTGAATAGCGGCCTGCTGCATGAGTGTAGCTATGATTGCAAAGTTCGATGCTGGTATCTTTCTTCAGTTCCTGCCAGGCGGCGGTTTGTGCCGGACTATCGAACACATGCTGCCCAACTATAAAAAAACTGACAGGAATGTTTTCTTCTTTTACGGTTTGCAGCACTTTCATAGTGCCTTTGTTTGGGCCGTCGTCAAAAGTGAGGTAGATCTTCTTTTTAGCGAAAAGAGGTTTTGCTAATGAAGTAGCATTCAACTTTGTATTATAGATAGTGCTTTGGGTTATGGCTTTGGCAAGAGTTCGTTCATTTCTATTTTGTGTGCAGGAGGTAATGACTAAAAGAAAAAGGGAGAGGTAACAAATTATTTGGTAAGATATTTTTGTGTTATCAGTTTGCTGGTGTGTGGTGGTATAACTGTCCATGTGTCAGTGTTTTTTTATCAGTAGTTGAAGGTATAGCTGAACAGGAGTCATTCATAGTGATGTGTGGTTAAATAAAAACTAAAATGATATGTGATTATTGCCACAGCGGCACGGAGACACAGCGAAAATACAGCCCGGATGAATTGGATGGATAGATTAGTACCGAGTCCACTCCACACATGAAGCTACGAGGTGGGGTATAGCTGGGAAAAGCCCCGATATGATGCACAGTAGAGCTGATGTTTCATTGTCCAGCTCTGCTTTTGGATACTTTTGTTGTGCTTCCTTATTTAGTAATGCTTTTCGGTGTGAAATATTTATTAACCCAACTTCTAAAATCACCACTTATATTGAATTCGTCTCTAACATCTTGAATGTTATTTATTACACAAAAGTCATGCTGATTCATATATTTAAACATTTTGGAAAGGTCTTTTCCCATAGCTAACCGGGTAATAAACCCTGGCAGTTTTTTATAGCTTACAGCTTTATTAATAGCTTCTGAAAAGAGTTGGGGAACTTTACCAATCTCCCATTCATCCGTAGCGATTGAAATCGTTTTATGATTGTATTTTTCTTTATTAGAAATTACCGCAGCAGCTATTTTTCCAATATCATCAACTCCAATCATTTGTTGTTTACACATTTTATGTAGAGGAGAAATATACCTGCCTTTTGTAATATCACTAACTACCCGTGGGAACAAATGATTTTCGTAAAACGAAGCTGGTCGAAGTATGGTGTAATTAAGATTTTTAGATTTTATATAATTTTCAAGTTCAAACTTGCTATCAAAATGAGGTATAGCTGTATCCAGGTCTGCGCCAAGAACAGAGGCGTATACCAAATGAGTTTTATTTTCAGGTTTAATGGTGTCAATAAATTGTTTTCCTTGCAGTATCTCCTGGTCTTTTCGCTGTAAAGCTTGCACCAGATAAATTGCATCAGCCTGATCAAGATATGATTCATAAGAAGCAGGATTATTAATATCCCCTTCAATAATTGTAACACCCTGTGCCTTCCATTGCTTCGCTTTTTCTGAATTTGCATTACGAGTTAAACCAGTAACCGAATTATTTCTTTCTAATAGATATTTTGCAACAGCACTACCTTGGTTTCCTGTGATACCTGTGATGAAAATTTGTTTTTTACTTTCCATACTGAAATTTTAAATTATTGACTGGTCATGATGAAAAACAACGGTATGCCTTGGCGATGTGACGGTATTTGAAAATCGTCAGCTCGCATCAGAAGCTAAATTTATAAATAAAAGTTCATTGTTTATTCTATTGCTTGGCGTTATTGGTCGGCTGGAACTCAAACCGAATTGCAACTGACGATGAGAATTTATTCGTCGGCCCTGCTGACGCAAAACTGAATGTTAGCGGCATAGTCTTTCTTATGTCGAAGGTTTTGTCAAATTATTAGAATGCTTTACTACTTTATATAGCATTATAAAATTCGTTATTGCCAATAAAATCATCGGAATCTTTCTATAAATCATATCTGTTGATATAAGCCGTTCAATTAATTCCCGAGAAAATCTTTTGTCAAGTTCGATTTGAATAGGTATTTGAATTGTTATAGTTGAAATCAAGGCTATCAGGTTAAAAAGTAGTGCAAGTCCAACCAACCACTTGCTTATAATCATTGGTCGAAACCAAAATAATAAAATCTGAGGGATGTAGGATAAGAAAACGGGAACAACAAATAGCGGAATAATGAGCGAACTGTCAACTTGATGAAATTTAGGAAATTCGTTTGCGCCTACCCAACGCCATGTCGGGTAAGCCACCAACGAATTTACTATACCTCCACCAAAAGCATAGAAAGCTAACAGAATATAGACTGAGAATACAATACTTGAAATCTTGCTATTATTGGTCATTTTATAATTTTTAATACATACTATGTACGATTCTTTGTCTAACGTACTCTCGTCTGACTTGCCGCTAACGGTAGGGCTTGCTGCTGTGCCGGAATTCATTGAACGTTCAGCCCGCAACCGCAGCCCATTTGAAAAACTAAAGTTGAAGTTAAGAACAAAAAGCTGATAGATATTCTTCAACCGGAACAACTGCTGATAGCGAACAAAAAGTTGAAAATAAATTCGTCGCCCCGCCATAATACCAAACCGCCATAGCTGCGGTTTTTGTCTTCTGATTTTAGCGAATCTAAAAATAATTGAGCTAAAGCTTCGGGTTGAATCCGGTTAATAGTTGGATTGATTTTTAAAAAGAATCCATTTTCCACAGGTTCATGTAAATGAATATTTTTTTTATCAAGCGAATCTCGAAAACGATTTATGTCTTTTCCTTTTATGTCAAGCCTCACAACATGGGTGCCATTCTCCAATGTGCAACAACATAGCAGTTGTTCCTGAAACTAAATATACCTAATTCAGGTAATTTTTGTGTTCAATCGGGGAATGAAGACCAAGATGTTTTAAATTCGCAGGATAAGATTATAACCATATGGAAAGAAAACAAGAAGTTTTACAGGATGTCGTTATCAAATTTGCAGGAGACAGTGGCGATGG
>JBBSJN010000020.1:0-25304 GCA_038257235.1 Chitinophagales bacterium | reverse complement strand
TTGACGGACCTGCTGCTGCTGGAAACAGAAGAATAGTTTGGGATGGAACAAATCCTTTAAATTTGAAATATAGTAACACACAAGCCAAAGTATTTCTGATTGGAGGCGACCCGGCAATTGGTAACTGGAATAATAGTCCGTCTACACCGCTTCCGGAAATGACATATATGGGTAATGGAATGTGGACGGCTACTGTTACAATTTCTTCAAACACAGCTTTCAAATTTATTATTGAAAAAGGTGTTTGGGGATATCAATACGGTGACGCTGGAAGTGGTAAAGTACAATTCAGAAACGGTGATAATGATCCTGATCCGAATGCATTTAATATTTCTGCCGGTACAAGAACGATTACACTCAATGAGAATACGCAGACCTTTACTATTTTATAAAAAGACTGAAAAATAAAAAGCCGCCACTTGATAGATAGTGGCGGCTTTTTATTTGCTCTCAACATAATAAACAAATGCATAAATAATGACTATTCGCTAATGTAATCAGGCTACATGTTTCTGATGGTCAATAATAAATTGAATCAATTCTTCCATTGTAACATCAATTCTTGTCAGCGCATCTGCAATATCTTCCCGGCTTACCTGAGCAGCAAATCCTTTTTCTTTCAAACGTTTCTTTACGCCTTTCACCTCCATACCCTCATATTTTTCAGGACGCAGCAGGCTGTAGGCATGAACTAAACCACTTAATTCGTCAATGGCATAAATCATTTTATCCATTTTGCTTTCTGGTTCCACACCAAATACTTTAGGCCCATGCGATGCAATGCATCGGATTACTTCCGGATCAATATTTCTTTTTTCCAGTTCTTCAATGATAACAAGGCAATGTTGGTCAGGATATTTTTCCCAATCGGCATCATGAAGTAAACCTGCCAGTTCCCATTTTAACGCAGTTTGTTCATCTGCATTTTCTTTTTCAATTGCCCATGCTTTCATATTGGAAGCAACTTGCTTCATATGCAGGCGGAGTTTTTCATTCGGCACCCATTCGTTTAATAAGGCATGAGCTTCCTCTAAAGTCATCAGATTGCCCGCATTTTTTGAATCTCCGAATGTTGTTCGATTAAGAAAACGATCTGACATAATTATATTTTGTTTTATAAATATAAGAGTGAATAGCTTAATTGTCGGGGTTTAGTTATTAAAAACGATGCTTACATTTCTTCAACTTAAATTTGCATGATTGAAAATTATGGAAGAAGAAATTTATAAAGGGAAAATTACGTTTGTAAACTACGAGAAGTACTTTGCTACTATCGACTATACCCATAACAATAAAAAGAAGTCGGTTAATTGTAAAACGAATACAGCAGACAGTGGTAAAAAACCACAGCATTACCGCCTTGGCGATGAAGTAAGTTTTCAATTGAAGCTTTCAGACAGAGGTGATAAAATGACGGCTTATAATGTGAAGTTTCGCCACAACGAAGCAATAGCATTGCTGATTCAGAGATCTGCTATTGAAAACAGGTTCTCTGGTTATCTTAAAAAAGTGGATGACAATTATTTTGTAAAAGAATGGGAAAGTTACATTCTGTTTCCCTTGCAATTATCACCCTGGGAAATACCTCCGGTTGAAACAGCCGAAAACGAAGCCATTAATTTCAGCCTGATCAATCTGGATAAACCCAACGCCATAAAGGCGGAATTATTTTCACATTTCTATATTCCTGAATATAAAAAAGCAGAACTTTATTTTGAAAAGCAATTTGATATTAATGCGGTTGTGTCAAAAATAACATCGTATGGAGTTTATTTAGATCTTTTTGGAGACAAGCTACAGACAAAATTAGCTGTAACGGCAGAAGAAAAAGAGAACCTAAAAGAAGGTGATACAGTACAGGTTATCATTACTCATCTTACTCCAGCAAAAATTGCAGTTAAGAAAACAGGAAGTTGATTTCTTAAAACATACCATTTAATATCGTTTGTTTACCTAATTTAAATGGATAAAAAGCTGATCTAAGCTAATTTGCACAAAAAGTATCAGTATGTCATTCAGGACAACCGGAAAACTTCCTTCAGGTAAACATTTAGAACAATTAAAAAAGTCTCCTAATTACAAAAAAGATTCTTTTCAGAATTTATCGTCAACACCGATGAAGCCTGACGATGTTTCTTATTGGAAAATGTCGAAAGAGTTTTTTAAAAAGCATCCCGAAGTAAAACCAGGTGGCAAGCTGCCATTTGTAAATACAAATCTTACCAAGTTAAATGATGACCCTGTTATTATCTGGTTTGGCCATTCCTCATATTTACTCCGCATTAATAATAAAAACTTTCTGGTAGATCCGGTATTCAGCGGCAATGCAGCTCCTTTGTCATTTATGATAAAGGCTTTTAAAGGTAGCAATGAATACAAGGCAGAAGACATGCCTGCTATATAGATTATCTTATTCTTACACATGACCATTACGATCATCTTGATTTTAAAACTATCAGGAAATTAAAAAATAAAGTCGGCAAAATTATTTGCTCATTGGGCATCAGTTCTCATTTAAAACATTGGGGCATTGATAAAAAAATTATCACAGAACTGGATTGGTGGCAATCAACCCAATTGGATACAGGTATTGAATTAACTGCGGCACCAGCCCGTCATTTCTCCGGCAGAGGACTAAAACGAGGACAAACATTATGGTCTTCATTCATATTAAAAATCTCAACACACAATTTATATCTTGGCGGAGATTCAGGGTACGATGAGCATTTTAAAGAAATCGGTAGTAAGTACGGTCCATTCGATTTAGCGATTCTTGAAACTGGTCAGTACAACAAAATGTGGCCGCTGATACATATGATGCCGGAAGAAACTGTACAAGCAGCAGTTGACCTGAAAGCCACATCTCTATTGCCTGTTCACTGGGGCAAATTTTCGTTGGCTATGCATCCTTGGAATGAACCTATAAAAAGAGTAACGGCTAAAGCAACAACGATAAATCTCAAAGTCCATACACCTATGATTGGCGAAGTCTTGTTCCTTGACAAGGCTTTTGAGAGTAAAAAATGGTGGGAACCATAACCTTTTATGAGGCTATTATTTTAATTGGTCAAAAATATTATTGAAAATCAGCCCATTACAAAGGTGCGATAAAAAAATAGCTTTCTGAATATTAGGTTTGAATTTGCCCCACACCTACCTTTGCTCTCCATTTTAAAAAACGACCTGCCGGGATAGCGGAGGTCACTAAAACAGAAAACAAGATGAGCAAATTACATTTCACAACTAAACATGCGAACGAGGCTACCGTACAACGTAATTGGTATGTTGTAGACGGTACTAATCAAACCGTAGGCCGTATGTGTGCTAAAATTGCTGCGATACTTCGCGGTAAGAACAAAGCATACTATACGCCTCACGTTGACACTGGTGATTATATCATAGTGATCAACTGCGAAAAAATTGTATTAACAGGTGACAAACTGGACCAGAAAATTTATGACCACTTTACAGGATATCCTGGTGGACGTAAAGAAGAAGTTGCAAGAAACCTTATCAAAAGAAGACCTGAAGTGGTTATTGAAAGAGCTGTAAAAGGAATGTTGCCAAAAAATCGTTTGGGCCGCAAAATGTACAAGAAACTATTTGTGTACGTTGGAGACAAACATCCTCATACTGCACAATCACCAAAAGAATTGAATTTTAATTATAAAACGTCCAAATAAATAATAAATGGAAAAGCAATTAAACGGAATTGGTCGTCGTAAAGCAGCTGTAACAAGAGTGTTTGTTACCAAAGGCGAAGGTAAGATCACCATTAACGACAAAGACTATAAAACTTATTTCCCATTGGTTTACTTACAGAACCAGGTAGAACGTCCGATGAAAACAGTGGATGTTGCTGATAAGTTTGATGTAAAGATCAATGCTACTGGTGGTGGCGTTAAAGGTCAGGCAGAAGCAGCCATGTTGGGCATCGCCAGGATTCTACTGGAGATCAACCCTGAGTTTCGTCCTGCATTAAAAGCAGCTGGTCTGTTGAAAAGAGATCCGAGATCTGTTGAACGTAAGAAATTCGGTCATAAAAAAGCCCGTAAAAGCTACCAGTTCTCTAAACGTTAAACCCCTATCCCCTGAAGGGGGATTAATATTAAATAATGCAAAGATTTTTCAAATAAAATACTTCTTCGTAAGCCCCTTTTTTGGAGGGGTTTGGGGAGGTCTCAAAAAATATACAATGGAAAATAATACATCCTTACAACAGCAACTTCTTGAAGCCGGTGTTCATTTCGGTCACCTGAAAAAGAAGTGGAACCCCAAGATGTTACCTTACATCTTTGCTGAAAAGAAAGGTATTCACATCATTGATCTGAACAAAACTGTTGAGTGCCTGCAGGAAACAGCTGCTGCCTTAAAGCAGATTGCCCGCAGTGGTAAGAAGATCTTGTTTGTGGGCACAAAAAAGCAGGCGAAAGATATCGTAATGGAATCTGCTAAGAAAGTAAACATGCCTTTCGTAACTGAGCGTTGGTTAGGTGGTATGTTGACCAACTTCAACACTGTTCGTAAGAGTGTGAAGAAAATGCAGAGCATTGAAAAAATGCTTGGCGATGGTTCTTTCGACAGCGTAACCAAAAAAGAACGTTTGACATTAAGCCGCGACAGAGATAAAATGGAGAAAGTGTTAGGTGGTATTGCTCAGTTGGGCCGTGTACCTGCAGCTTTGTTCATCATCGATATCGGTCATGAGCATATTGCACTGGCAGAAGCAAAGCGTTTAGGCGTTCAAACATTTGGTTTAGTAGATACTAATTGTGATCCAAATAAAGTTGACTTTGCTATTCCTGGTAACGATGATGCTACCAAATCAATTGCAATCTTAGTAAACTATATCACTGCTGCTATTGCAGAAGGTCTTGCAGAAAGACAAGCTGCAAAAGATGATGATGTAGAAGAAGTAGGAGATGATGAACAAGAAAAAAGAGCAGCTAGATTAGAAGCAGAAGCTCAGGCTGAAGGTGGCCGTGCTGGCGGACGTACCCGTGGACCTGGTGGAGCAGCTGGCGGCGGACCAAGACGTCGTACTACAGGTGCTGGTGGTGGCGGAAGCAGAGGACCTGGTGGTGGAAGAAGATAAGTAATCGTTCGTTGGGTTTTTATTTTGAACCCGGCAGCATTACTACTATCATCTTTCGTTGCGTCGCACTCTTCATCGTTCAGTAACCTGTCTGCCGACAGGCAGGTTCTATTGAGCATTTTTGAGAAGCGATACTTAAACCAACTGTGATAAGAGAGCAATCTCAATTTTTTAAACTTTTAATTTTTATTACTATGAGCACAGCAACTATAAGTGCACAAGACATAAACAAACTTCGCCAGGCAACTGGTGCTGGTATGATGGATTGCCGTAAGGCTTTAACTGAAACAAATGGCGATTTTGAAGCTGCTATCGACTGGTTACGTAAGCAAGGCCAGAAAGTAGCCGCTAAAAGAAGCGACCGTGAAGCAAAAGAAGGTGTGGTAATAGCACAAACAACAGCTGATAACAAAACAGGAATTGTTGTATGTGTAAGTTGCGAAACTGACTTCGTTTCTAAGAATGCTGATTTCGTTGCCTTTGGACAAACGATTGCTGATGCAGCTATAGCTAATAATGTAAAGAGCCTGGAAGAATTAATGGATACTAAAGCAGGCGACTCTAAAGTAGCTGAATTAGTAAATGATAAATTAGCGACTATCGGTGAAAAAATAGGTGTTACTAAATTTGAAAGAGTAGATGCTGCTTATGTAGCTTCTTATATACATGGTGCATATCGTATTGGTGTATTAGTAGGAATGGATAAAGAAGCCGCTGATGCTGGTAAAGATGTTGCCATGCAAATTGCAGCATTGAATCCGGTAGCTGTTGATGCAGCTTCTGTTTCTGCTGATGTAATTGCCCGTGAAAAAGATATCATTCTTGAATTAATGAAGCAAGATCCTAAGATGGCTGGTAAGCCTGAAGAAATGCTAGCTAAAATTGTAGAAGGTAAAATGGGAGCTTTCTTTAAAGAGCAGACTTTAACAGCACAATCTTTTGTAAAAGATGGTAGCAAATCTGTTGCTGATTTCCTGAAAGAGAACGGCGATGTGAAAGTGACAGAGTTTAAGAGAGTGGCGTTAGGTTAATCATTAATTTTTTATTTTAATATGCGTCCTGCCTTTTGGTGGGACGTTTTTTTATATTTGTTGCTGTATGAGTCAATACAATAAATACTTTGAGGCAAATAGAGTTTTGTGGAATAAACGTACGGTTATCCATAAAGATTCTGCCTTTTACGATTTGGCAAGTTTTAAGACGGGTGAAAATGTATTAACACCCATCGAACTTGCTGAATTGGGCGATGTGAAGGGGAAAACAATGTTGCATTTGCAATGTCATTTCGGAATGGATAGTTTAAGTTGGTCCAGAATGGGTGCTGACGTAACCGGCGTTGATCTGTCTGATGAAGCCATTAAACAAGCAAAAAAACTAAATGATGAGTTAGGATTGAATGCTACATTCATTTGCAGCAATGTGTATGATTTAAAAGAGCATCTTGATAAAAAATTTGATATCGTTTTTACTTCTTATGGAACTATTGGCTGGCTGCCAGATCTGGATAAATGGGCTGAAATAATTATACATTATTTAAAACCCGGAGGAATATTCTATATAGCTGATTTCCATCCGGCGCTTTGGATGTTTGACGATGACTTTACATATATAAAATATTCTTACGAAAATAAAGAAGTAATAGTTACAGAAAATCAGGGTACTTATACTGATAGAGATGCAGATATAAAGGCAAAAGAATATGGCTGGAACCATAGTGTTAGTGAAATTTTAAATGCATTAATTAAACAAGGATTAGCAATTCAACATTTTAATGAATTTATGTATTCACCTTACCCATGTTTTAATAATACCATCGAGTATGAAAAAGCCTGCCCACCTAACAGGTGGGGCAAATGGCATATCAAAGGATTGGAAGGAAAGATACCGATGGTATATTCTATAGTGGCTAAAAAAGCTGAATAGAATTACAGGTGCTCAAGTGTGCGACGCAAGGGACGATGCCCAATGAACCTGCCTGACGGCAGGCAGGCTGAAGCTGGCAAAAAAAAATTATTCCCCTATCTTCGCCCCGAAAAAATAAGCTGCATGTTACCAAAGTACAAACGAGTTCTTCTTAAACTTTCCGGCGAAGCATTAATGGGTGATAAAAGTTTTGGATTCGACACAAATGTCATCAACCAATATGCCCAGGATATTAAATCCATTACGGATTTAGGTGTTCAGGTAGCCATTGTAATTGGCGGTGGCAATATTTACAGGGGAATGAATGAGGCTGATACCGGAATTGAAAGAGCTCATGGTGATTATATGGGAATGCTGGCAACAGTTATCAATGGAATGGCTTTACAGGCAGGATTAGAAAAGGCCGGCGTTTATACCCGGTTACAGAGTGCTATTAAAATGGAGCAGATAGCAGAGCCTTATATACGCCGCAGAGCCATCCGCCACGTAGAAAAAGGAAGAGTGGTGATTTTTGGTGCCGGTACTGGAAATCCCTATTTTACTACAGATACAGCCGGATCTCTCCGGGCTATCGAGATAAATGCTGATGTGATCTTAAAAGGTACAAGAGTAGATGGTATCTATACAGCTGACCCTGAAAAAGACCCGACTGCTACTAAATACAACGTCCTCACTTTCCAAGACTGCCTTTCTCAAAACCTTCGGGTCATGGATATGACTGCCTTTACGCTTTGTATGGAAAATAACCTTCCCATAATTGTTTTCAACATGAATAAAGAGGATAATCTTCGCAGGGTTGTAACCGGCGAAAAGGTTGGAACATTGGTAAAAGGGTAAATACTAAGGAGTTTTCCTATTTCAAATTTTGCAGTATCTACTATCTTGCAGTAGATATCCAAACACAACTGTGAAAAACTATAACCGGCAATTTGCCGATTTTTTTATAGTTTCCAAAACTTATGTTTCTGTTTATGGAGGGCCAACTTTCCTTATCACTGGTTGAGATTGTAGTGCTGATGCTCGGTGCTATTGTACTTGGCATTACTATTCACTTTTTTATTACAAGCCGTCGTTCATTAAAAGATTCGATGGCACAGGCACCGGGTGGCAAACTGAACCGTGAGCTGGATGACTGGAAACGTCGTTACTTTAATGATATTGAAGACAAGCAAAGGGAACTGGAAAGCCTCAAAAAGAAATTTGCTGATATGGAAGAGAATAGTGAGATCAACATGATTGAGGCAGATGAAATGCGCAAAGCAAACAAGCAATTAAAAACAGAAATAGAATTGCTTAAACAGGCACCTGAAACTACAAATGCTAATGAGAGTATTGAAATCGATCAATTAAGAAAGCAGAATAAGCAATTGAAAAATGAAATAGAGCTTCTTAAAAAATCTCCACAAACTGCAAATACCGGTAAGACTGATTATATGGAACAGTTACGCCTTGCTCAAAGCGGATTATTAGAGCATAATACTAAAATAAATCAACTGCTAGAGCAAATAGACATTGTAAAAGAAACAGAAGAAAAACAGAAAGATATTCTAAAGAGTAATGAAGTGTTAGCCGAACAAGTTGACGAGTTAAATTCAAAGCTATCGCAAAAAGAAAAAGAACTTAATAATGTACGTCAAAAAGAACACCTGACTACTGAAATGAATTCGATGCTGGATAATGCCTATACAGAATTCAATACATTACAAGAGAAAATGCTGAAGCTGGAGATGCAGGTAATCAATGCTAAGAAAATAAATATTGACTACGAAGACTTAAAAGAAGGATTTAACAAAGTTTCCAATGACTTGAAAGATGAGAAACAGAAATATCAGGCGGCTCATACTGAGAATACTCAATTGAGAGATACCCTGAATGAAACAGAAAACAAATTAAAAGAAGCCAACTTTCAGCGACAGCAATTGCAAAAAAAAGTGGCTTACCTCGAAGAACTGAATATTGATATGCAAGCTATTGCCGATGCAAACAAGAAATTAGAAGGGCAGATCAGGAGAATCGGAGAATTGGAAAGTATGTTGAATGTAGTATCAGAAGAGAGAGATGACTTAGCCCGAAAGCAGCATAAAATATAATCAATCATACATTACAATATTTGAAAGGCCATCAGGCCTTTTTTATTTGCTGATAAAGAGCCGTTAACTTTGTTCTCCAATTTAATACTATGTCAAAAAATATTGCCGATATAAGAAAATGTTATGCTCAAAAGAAACTGAGTGAAAAAAAAATAGACAAAGAACCTGTTAAACAATTTGCCAAATGGTGGAAACAGGCCGTTGCTTCACATATTAATGAGGTAAATGCTATGACACTTGCTACTGCTTCAGCAGACGGATTCCCTTCGGCAAGAACTGTTTTATTAAAAGGTGTGGAAAAGAACGGTTTTATTTTCTTTACCAATTACAATAGCTACAAAGGTCAGCAATTGGCCGAAAACCCAAAAGCCTGTTTGGTTTTTTTCTGGAAAGAACTGGAAAGACAAGTAAGAATAACCGGGTTGATCGAAAAAATCTCGCAGGAGGATAGCACAGCCTATTTTTTTTCAAGGCCAAAAGCAAGCCAGATTGGCGCCATTGCTTCGCCACAAAGCCAGGTAATTGAAAGCAGAGAATGGCTGGATGAACATTATAAAAAAATAAAAAAGAAAACAAAAGATCAAAAGATCGAAAAACCGGAGCACTGGGGCGGTTATATTCTAAAGCCTGTTATAATTGAATTCTGGCAGGGAAGACCAAGCCGCCTGCACGACAGGATTCAATACACACTGGAAGAAAATGGCACTTGGAAGATTGAGCGGTTAGCTCCTTAATTAATAGAGTTAATACCGATTATACATCCGTAACCTTGCCTACCGGCAGGCAGGTAGCCAATTGCATTGGACTAACGGCTGTTATATCGACATTATACCTAAACATATCGGTCTGATTATAAAAACATGAATGGTATAACAAGTTGAAAGGAGAACCCAGACAACTTGCTAACCAGCATAAACTATTCGGCTTTTTTAGCAGGTACCTTTTTTTCTGCAGTCTTTTTTTCTGCTGCAGCTTTTTGTGCAGGAGTCTTTGTTACTGGTCTGCTTTTGCCAAATGATCCTTTGAAACGTTTTCCTTTGGCAGTTTTCTTATCACCTCTTCCCATAAAATAGATTTTTAATTATTGTTATTTATAAAATTTGATTTCAAAAAAAACTCCTTCCCGCTACAAACGGAATGGAGCTTTTATTAATTTTTTAGTACGGAATTAAAGTTTACCGGCAAGTTCTTTACCTGCTTTAAATTTAGCAACTTTTCTGGCTTTGATTTTTATTACTTCACCAGTTTGTGGGTTACGACCGTTACGGGCAGCTCTTTTAGATACGGAAAAAGTACCGAAGCCAACCAACGTTACTTTTCCACCACCTTTCAGTGTTTTAGTAACTGCTTCAATGAAAGAATCAAGAGAGGCATTAGCTTGAGTTTTGGTGATGCCTGCATCGTCTGCAAGCTTAGTGATTAATTCTGCTTTGTTCATGTTTAGTAAAATTTTTATTGTTTGACGACAGGTGACAAATTTAGAAGGTTTTTCATTCCAATAAAATATTATTATTCAAAATCAGGAAAAAAATATTCTTACCGAAACCGCACCGGACAAGGTTTTAAGAGAAAATACTGTTTTGCTACCATAGCAAAATATTGATTCTACTACTTAAAGCCTTGTTTATAAAGGCGTTTCGCCATTCCTTTTAAATCCTTGCCTGTAAAGGGTTTGAAGGAATATACAACTGTTTTGCTGAAGAAGTGATAAAAATTTTTTTTTACACACTCAATACACAACTTCCATCACTGACCGGAAAGCGATGAATTTATCTCCCCATTTATTCATACCTTTTTTTCGCATCGTATCTGCATGATTTTCCAGGTATTCTTCGTAATGCTTTTTATCGGGAGCATGGTATTGCACAGCATAAGTAATTCCATCTTCTTCGTCAATATCAAGCAAGCGGAGAACGGTTGCATGAGTAAAGCAACCTGTATTTATTACATCAGCAATATGTTTTTCTTTTAACCAGCATAACCAATCGGCTGCAATGGAATGATTTACTTTTATTGTTACGTTGTAGACAATCATTGAACATTATAATTTAATATCAAGATACACCGGACAATGATCGCTATGTTTTACATCAGGATAAATTTCCGCATCTTTCAGATTTTTTTTTAATGGTTCTGTAACATTTATATAGTCTATTCTCCATCCTTTATTGTTTAACCGTACAGTTGGAAACCGCTGACTCCACCAGCTATAACGATGCGGTTCCGGATGAAACTGGCGAAAAGTATCTATCCAATCACTAGCAATAAACTTTGTCATCCATTCTCTTTCTTCAGGTAAAAAGCCAGAAGATTTTTTATTTCCTTTCGGATCATGAATATCAATTTCAGTATGTGCAATATTGTAATCGCCACACAGAATAATCTTGGGTATTTTTTTTCTTAGTGTATTAAGATATTTATTGAATTCATCCAGCCAGCCGTACTTAAACGTTTGTCTTAAATCGCCACTTGTTCCCGAAGGGAAATAGGCATTAATTAACCGCACATCTTTAAAATCCAACTGAATGACTCTTCCTTCATCATCACTTACTTTATGTCCGGTGCCGTATTGCACATTATCGGGTTTTATTTTTGTAAACACAGCAACACCGCTATATCCTTTTTTCTGTGCACTGTACCAGTAATGATGATATCCTAATGCTTCCAGCTGTTTTACATCCACATCTCCCTGTGTGGCTTTTGTTTCCTGCAGGCAAATTACATCAGCAGGATTTGTTTTTAACCAGTCAAAAAATCCTTTTTTAATTGCCGCCCTTATTCCATTTACGTTGTATGAGATAATTTTCATAATTGTATACTCAGATTTTATTCTAAAATAATTATCCCCCCTTTTCGCTAATCCCGATTTTTTGGGAAAGGGATGTAGCTATAATTGATTAAATTGGCAGCAATTTACATCATACAATGGAAGCAACAGACAAATTAAAAGATCCTGCAATTATTCCTCCTAAAAAACCCGTTTACCTTGAAGGGCCAAAGAGCAGGGGTTATGAATTACATTTTGCTTGGAGGGTTTTCTGGCAATTCATTAAAGGTTTCAGAAATCTGCATTTTGTTGGCCCATGTATTACTGTGTTTGGATCAGCAAGATTTAAAGAAGACCATCCTTATTATATCAAAGCAATGGAATTTGGCAAACGCATTGCAGAACTTGGATTTACTACTATGACAGGTGGCGGTCCGGGCATAATGGAAGCAGCCAACCGTGGCGCATTTGAAAATAATGGCAAATCGGTAGGTTGTAATATTCAATTACCCTTTGAGCAGAAAGAGAATCCATACATGCAAAAGTCAGTTACGTTTGAGCACTTCTTTGTTCGGAAAGTATTGCTGATAAAATACTCTTATGCCTTTATCATTATGCCCGGCGGCTTCGGCACTATGGATGAATTGTTTGAAACACTTACGTTGGTGCAGACAAAAAGCATTACCCGGTTTCCTGTTGTTCTTTATGGAACAGAATATTTTAAACCTTTACTGGATAATATCAATTGGATGTCGCAGCAGGGAACTATTTCAAAAGAAGATCTTGATCTGGTATTGATTACAGACAGTGTGGATGAGGCAATAACATATATCAGTACTTACATCAGCTCCAATTATAAGATCAAGCGTCGAAAACGTTCCTTGTGGTTGCTGGAAAAAAGGTAATAATATTGTAATTCAATTCTAAACTATGACAGGAGTAGATATATTGGGCTATTCAGCCGGCGCCATTACCTCACTTACTTTTTTGCCTCAGGTGCTCAAAACCTGGAAGGAAAAATCTGCAAAAGACATTTCATTAATGATGTTTTTGATTGCAGCAGTAAATGAAATAATGTGGATTGTATATGGTGTTTTATTGAACAACTGGGTTATCATACTTACCAATGTAATTGTGCTGACGATGTCTTTAATCATGATTTATTTAAAACTCAGATATAACAGGTAGATGAAAAGTATAAACACAATCATATTTGATCTTGGAGGTGTTTTAATTGACTGGAATCCGGAATATGTTTTTGATGAAAATTATTTTGCCTCGCAGGAACAAAGAGATTTCTTCTTTAAAAATGTTTGCACACCCGATTGGAATGAGAACCAGGATGCAGGCTATCCAATTGCAAAAGCTACAGAAGAGAAACTAATTGAATTCCCCGAATGGGAAAAGCCGATTAATGAATTCTACGGAAGATGGGTGGAAATGCTGGGAGAACAAATTCAAGGAACAGTTGATATTTTTAAACAACTAAAAGAAAATAAGAAGCTGAAATTTTATGCGCTGACCAACTGGAGTGCAGAAACTTTTCCTATTGCATTAGAGAGGTTTGATTTTTTACAATGGTTTGATGGCAGGGTGGTTAGTGGAGAAGAAAAAATGCGGAAACCTTTTCCGGAATTTTTTCAGCTACTATTAAACAAGCATACTGTGAAACCTGAAGAAGCTTTGTTTATTGATGACAATTTACGTAATGTGAAGGCCGCTGAAAAAATGGGGATTATAAGTGTTCATTTTCAAAGTCCTGAACATTTAATGAAAGACCTTCAAAAATTTGAATTATTCTAAGACCGGTCTCAACCATCTTTCCATTTCATCCAAACTCATTTCTTTTCTCTTGGCATAATCTACCAACTGGTCTTTATCAATTTTTCCCAAGCCAAAATAATGGCTTTGCGGATGAGCTATATACCAGCCACAAACAGAAGCCGGAGGATTCATGGCAAGGCTTTCGGTTAAATCTATACCTATATTTTCTGTTACTTTCAGTAACTCAAATAATTTTATTTTTTCTGTATGATCCGGGCAGGCAGGATAACCCGGTGCAGGTCGGATGCCATTGTATTCTTCTCTTATTAATTGTTCATTACTTAGCGTTTCACTTTTTTCATAGCCCCAGTATTCTTTTCTTACCTTTTCATGCAGACATTCTGCAAAGGCTTCTACAAAACGATCGGCTAAGATTTGCACTAATATTTTATTGTACTCATCATTGTCTGCAGCGTACTGGTCAATGTGTTTTCTTGCTCCATGGATTGTTACGGCAAATGAACCCATAAAATCTGTTCCTGCCCCCTGTCCCCCGTTGGGGGAACTTAGATCAGTTTTTTCTTTTAAGTTTGGTTGATTGTTCAAAGTTGATAAAATCAATTCAATAGTTTCTTCGGTTTTATTTAGTACTTGTTCGTTAGCTACTCTAAGAACTTTGAATCCTTGTTCATTTAACCACATTGTTCTTATCTCATCTGATTCTTTATTGTCAGGCAATTGATGTATTAGGCCATCGATTTCTACAACTAATCTTTTATTAAGGCAAACCAGATCAGCAATATAGTTGCCCATGATGTGTTGCCTTCTGAATTTATGACCTGCAAGTTTTTTAGTCTTTACCAAATTCCAGAGAACATCTTCTGCCTGAGTAGGCATAGCTCTGTTCTCTTCAGCAAATTTTTTGAGCAAAGGATATGTTATTGGATCAGCCCATTGATATCCGGGTTTTATTTCCCCTTCCTCTTGGGAAGGGGCTTTAGCAGGGTCGCCATCAATCCAGTCTGTTTGTGGGGATGGGCCTGGTTTTATAAAATCTGCCAAAGAATACGAAGGTTGCCCCACTGCCTTTTTCAATTGCTGACGCAATGATTCAAGTTTTACTTCACCGTTTTCAGTTGTCAAAGTAATCGTATCTGCATTATTACTGGTTGCAGGCCAGAAACCAATTACTCCATCAGCTGTAAACCATTTTTCAGCAATGATCTTCTTTAGCAATATCTGTGCATCGTTCAATAATCGTTTTGCTTCGGTTCCAAAAATTTTATCTTCCAGCACTTGTGGGAAATGTCCCGGCATTTCCCATGCAATAAAGAATGGCCCCCAATCAATATATTTTGCAATGGTTGCCAGGTCAAAAGACTTCAAAACTTTTACTCCTTCAATTGATGGTTTGGTTGGGATATAATTCTTCCAGTCAAAATATTCTTTGGTAATCACTGCTTCATCGTAAGGAATCAGCGTTTTCTTTCCTTTAGTTGCAAATTGTTTTCTCAGTCCTTCATATTCATCAGCAGTTTTTTTCAGTAATACTTCTTTGTCTTTGCTTAATAAAGTACTTACCGCTGTTACACTTCTGGAAGCATCCAGAATATGCATTACTCCATTATCATATTGCTGAGCAATTTTTACAGCCGTATGCATTCTTGATGTAGTGGCTCCGCCAATCAGTAAAGGCTGTTTCATATTTCTGCGTTTCATTTCATGCGCCACATGCACCATTTCATCCAATGAAGGAGTGATTAAACCGCTTAATCCGATAATATCAACATTCTCTTTGTCGGCTGTATCTAAAATTTTATCTGCAGGAACCATTACACCTAGGTCAATAATATCATAACCATTACACCCCAATACAACGCCGACAATATTTTTTCCAATATCATGTACATCGCCTTTTACTGTTGCCAGTAAAACTTTTGGTGCTCCTGCCGCTTCTACATTTTCAGTACCTGCTGCAAGGTGTGCCTGTTTTCGTTCTTCTTTTTCCTGTTCAATGAAAGGCGTTAGCACCGCCACAGATTTTTTCATTACTCTGGCACTCTTTACAACTTGTGGTAAAAACATTTTTCCCGCACCGAATAAATCTCCCACCACATTCATCCCATCCATCAACGGTCCTTCAATCACTTCCAATGGTTTTGAATATTTTAATCTGGCTTCTTCGGTATCAGCTTCAATATAGTCGGTTATTCCATTTACTAATGAATGCTTTAATCTTTCTTCCACACTGGTTTGTCTCCAGGATTCATCCTTTACGATTACTTTACCCTTTGCTTTTACAGTTTCTGCAAAAGCAATCATCTTTTCCGTTGCTTCATTATTATCATTATTTCGATTCAGAATCACCTCTTCGCATAATTCTTTTAACTGTGGTTCTATTTCATCGTACACAACCAACTGTCCGGCATTTACAATGCCCATATCCATACCCGCTTTGATTGCATAATACAGGAACACACTGTTCATCGCTTCTCTTACATGATCATTTCCTCGAAAAGCAAAAGAAAGATTACTGACACCCCCACTTACTTTGGTCAAAGGCATTAATTGCTTGATCTCCTTTGTTGCTTCAATAAAATCAACACCATAATTATTATGTTCTTCCATGCCGGTGGCGATGGCAAAAATGTTTGGGTCGAAAATAATATCCTGCGGATCAAAACCAACTTGTTCAGTTAGAATTTTATATGCCCGGTGACATATCTCTACTTTTCGTTCTTTTGTATCAGCCTGTCCTTTTTCATCAAATGCCATTACAATTACTGATGCACCATAACTCTGGCAAACGATTGCCTGTTCAATAAATTTTTCTACCCCCTCTTTCATGGAGATAGAATTCACAATGCATTTTCCCTGTACACATTTCAAACCCGCTTCAATAATCTCAAATTTGGAGCTATCAATCATGATAGGAATCTTCGCAATGTCCGGTTCGCTTTGAACGAGATTGAGAAAAGTCGTCATTGCCAAAACACCTTCCAAGAGGGCATCATCCATATTTACATCAAGCACCTGTGCACCGTTTTCTACCTGTTGACGAGCAACGCTTAATGCTTCTTCGTATTTATTTTCTCTGATAAGCCGGGCAAACATTTTGGAACCGGTTACATTGGTTCTTTCCCCAACATTGATGAAGTTGGTTTCGGGACGTACAATAAGAGGTTCTAATCCTGCTAACCGTAAATACGGCTTTATTACAACTGTGTCTTGCATTTATGAATTCTTTTTTACAAAAAGATTTTTAAGCATCGTAAAATTGTTTACGATAAGGATTGATATGGCAAGAATTAAAAGAAAGTTTCCGGTTGTCATACAAGTTCTTTTTCAACAACGGGTAGTTGTCTTGGTTTAATATTTTTTACTTCGTCAGCAATATGCCTGATATGGTCTGGCGTAGTTCCACAACATCCGCCTACAATATTTACAAAGCCTTCTTTGGCCCAATCTTCCAGAAAGTGTGCAGTATCTTCCGGGTTTTCATCATACTCTCCCATTGCATTGGGCAATCCTGCATTTGGATAAGCAGAAACATAACAGCTTGCAATCTGAGAAAGCTCTTCAATATGCGGCCGCATTTCTTTTGCACCTAATGCACAGTTCAATCCAATACTTAAAGGCCTGGCATGCATCACCGATGTATAAAAAGCTTCCAATGTTTGTCCGCTCAATGTTCTGCCGGAGGCATCGGTGATTGTTCCGCTTATCATTACTGGCAAGACCTCCGCCGCACCCCCATCTCCTAAAGGGGAGCCTGTATCACGGAAATACTTTTTAATTGCGAAAATGGCTGCTTTTGCATTTAGCGTATCAAATATTGTTTCAATCAATAATAAATCCACACCTCCATCTACCAGTCCACGTACCTGCTCGTAGTAGGCAGTTACTACTTCATCAAAAGTTACTGCACGGAAACCGGGATTGTTTACATCAGGAGAAAGTGACAATGTTTTATTTAATGGACCAATCGCACCAGCAACCCAAGGCCCCCTCCAATCTCCCTCGTCAGGGGAGGCTTTCTGAGATTCATTAAACTCAATAATAGCATTCCTTGCACATTTTGCAGCTTCAACATTAAGTTCATACGCCAGCGACTGCATTTCATAATCCGCCATGGCAATAGAAGTACTGCTGAATGTATTGGTTTCAATAATATCAGCGCCGGCATCTAAATATTGTTTGTGAATAGCAGTAATGATTTGTGGCTGGGTAATGTTCAGTAAATCGTTGTTGCCTTTAACATCCAAATGCCAATCCTTAAACCGTTCGCCACGATAATCTGCTTCGGCCAATTTATATCGCTGAATCATGGTACCCATTGCACCATCAATGATTAAAATACGTTCATTCAAACAATCCTGAATTGTCTTCATACTACCTATTGTTTGTGAACTATAAACGTTGGGAAACTATAGAGGAGCTTCGTACCGTTTATTAGTTCTGTTTGGGAGCAGGCTGAACAATAAACAAATCCGCCTGTAATAAGGCACAAAGCTACATTATTAATCTGTAAGAAACAAGGCTTATCGGTTAGTTACATAACTCTCAACAGGCAGACGATTTTGCAGGCTTCGGGCCAACGTCATTTCATCTGCATATTCCAATTCGCCACCAAAGGCAATACCCCGGGCAATAGTAGTGATGCGAAGTGAATGAGGTTGTAATTTTTTTTGAATATAATAAATGGTCGTATCACCTTGTATATTGGGATTCAAAGCAAATATGATTTCTTCCGTTTGTTCTTTTTCGATCCTTGCAACTAAGGCCTCAATATTTAGCTGGTCGGGTCCAATGCCATCCAGTGGAGAAATAACACCGCCGAGAATATGATATGTGCCATTGAATTGCTGTGTGCTTTCTATAGCAATTACATCACGGATGCTTTCCACCACACAGATCACTTGCTGTTTTCTTAATGAATTGGAACAAATAGAACAAATATCTGCATCGGCTACATTATAGCAACGGTGGCAAAACCTGATCTCACTCCGCATCCTTGCAATTATTTCACTGAAGTTTCCAACTTCCTTTGTGTCTTGCTTTAATAAGTGCAATACTAAACGCAATGCCGTTTTTTTACCAATGCCTGGTAATTTGGCAAATTCGTTTACTGCATTTTCCAGAAGAGAGGACGAGAATTGCATGCGACGAAGGTACAAGATACAAGTGACAAGAATTCAAGGCTTGGCAGACAATAAATAATACGGTTTGTTTTTGGGTTTCCTGAAGCTTGTGCCTTTATAAGGCAATTTCAAACTCATTCTGCCAGGCAGGTTTTATTGAAATCTTTCTTTCAATGGGGACTACAATTTCAGGTTGAAGATGCTTTCCAAAAAAATCTCCCGGATCCCACACACCATTTTTATTTTTATCGTATAGAATACGGAGTTCATATTCACCAGGTATGAAAAGGTCGATAGCCAGATCAATTGTTTTCATTGGAACCGACCTTACAATTTTATCATTACTTACAATTTGTAATACCGGATTTTTTTCAAGGTCAAGGTTGCGAAGTTTCAATTTTAAAGAACCATAGTCCGATAGTTTTTTTGTATTGAAACTCAGGGTATCCGTTTTTAATAATTTTTTACCCGTTGAATCTTCAGCAAATTCTTTATCCATAATTATATGATACAGGGTATTCTGTTGCCATTGATGTTTAAGATTGATTTTTTTGTGTGAACTGTCTAAACTAAAACGATAATCTACCACTCTGGTATAGGAAGAATCTGTATAGAGTGTAAGCAAGATAGAATCAAATGATCGCAAGGGTTGCTCAAAACTGAAATAGAAATTATTTAATAGATCTTGTTGATCGCCAACCAGGTTCGTCTGGTATTTAAGCCTGTTATCTACTGCTGCCACTTGGTTTCTGTTTTTTAAACCGGGATTAATTCCACTGGTATTTGCCAGAACAGGGGCTGAAGTTTTCCCTGCATAGGCATAGAGGGTAATGGGTGTGGTTTCCTTTTTTACTTCAACAGGTGTTGCTGCAAATGCAAATAATTGTTTATCTGTTGTATAACGCCGGGTATTGTTTTCATCTTTCAGCGCATACAGGTAAAATGTTTTTGGAGGAAGATTTTTAAAAATAAAATTGCCCTTACCATCAAGCCTGGCTACATAACGGGGTTTGTCTTTTACAACAACTGAATCATCAGGGTTGGTGTGAAGCATAACTATCAAAGTGGTATCAATTCTTCCTGTTTCAGCAAGCACTACATTGCCGGTCAATTCCAGCGAATCGATAAAGCTTCCGGTAGAAAACGTATAGGTAAAGTTTTTAAATGGATTGCCTTCTGTAAAATCTTTAATTGAGTTGCCAAAATTGATGGTGTAAGTAGTGTTTGCTTCCAGTGAATCTTTCAGTTTTACCGTAACAGTTTTTAATTTATACTCAACATAAGGATTAACAAAAGGTGTTGGTGAGAATATTAAATTTTCTGATACATTTTGCACTTCTATAAATTCATCAAATGTAAGAATAACTTTATTCCCTTTAAAATTTAGAGCAGAATCACCCGGCTCTGCTTTTATTAACCGGGGAGGCAACGAATCTCTTGGTCCGCCTTCCGGAGGAATGATATTTGCACAACCTGAGCCTCCAGTAAAACCTATTACTGCTATTAATACTATTATAATGGACGTTATACCTCCTTTTGTCTTCATGAGAAATGCAAACTTAGCCGCTTTACGGGGAATGATTTGTTTTTAAAATCCTAATTATTCAATATCATCGGCAGATTCCAGCTCATGTAACGCAACAGCCATATTGTTGGTCTTTACAAAATTGCACCAATGGCAATCTTCTTTGCCACAGCCGGTATAAAAATCCCTGTTCTGTATCTTTTCCCAGGTGGCTGATATTTGCTCTGTTACAGTAGTAATATCAGCCGGGTTAATAACCACTTTTTCCTTCCGGTAATCTTTCTTTTTATCAGGCTCTATAAAATCAAATTCTGTGCTAACCACTTTCCAGTCTTTCTGTTCGTAATTATCTACCAGTATTTTATAAAATACTGCTTGCCGCCAGTAATCACCGCCATTTGGATCTTTGTCAGACGGACCTTTTGTTTTAGAAATGCCTTTATCCGGATCGCCACTTTTATAATCTACCACATTCACCGATTTGCCATCAAACTCCAGTTTGTCCAATGCTCCTTTAATGGGCACATCTTTTATTGTAGTTTTAATACGACGTTCTATTGCCACAATCTTATTAAAACTGCCAATGTATTTATCGTAATAATTATTCAACACTTCCAGCCCATATTCCTTTCGCCTGGCAAATTGTTCTTTTGTAAAACTTTCCCGATGCCGGTCCATATACCATTCAAAGTCTGCGATAAATTCTTGTTTTGCTGGGAAAACATTCTTTCCACCATCCTGCATCTTGCGAAATAGCTTCTCCAATGCATGGTGAATCGCTGAGCCGAATTCGGTTGCCTCATTCCTTGGTGATGGAATGCGAATAAGGTTTTTAAAATAAAATTCCAGCGGACATTTCAGATAATTATTCAGTGCAGTTACGTTCATTACAAACTTATCCAGTATACCGCGGATAAACTCTTCTTCTATCTTTTCTATTTCCGGAGCCGTTGTGTCGCTAAAATGTAAAGCAGAAAATTCATCCAACACATCTTCCTTTATACTTTCATTTTTTATTTTCAGGTCATGTTTATCTAATATCTCAGCAATGAACATAGATGGCTCCAGTTCCTTTCCATCATTCTTGTATTTGCTATAGGAAATACAAAGATGTTTTTCGGCTCTTGTCAAAGCAACATAGAAAAGTCTTCTCAACTCTTCATCATCCCTTGCAGATGGTTGAGAAGAAAAGATTGTATCGGGTAGCTTATATCCACCTCCGGGTTTTCTTTTCTTTTCCCAAAATGATGCATTACATCCTGCAATAAATACATACTCAAACTCCAGCCCTTTAGAACCATGTGCCGTCATCAGGTTAACACCTTTATCGCTGCCGCTAACCTGAACCAGTGGCAGTGAAATATCTTCCTTCTCCATCAACTCAATAAGTGTTACCAGGTGCTGAAGATTAAGCAATGGGTTTCTATGTGTTTCTTCTTTTACGAAATCAAATAAACCGGTAAGGATTTGCAGTTGCCAATGCTTGTCCGAACTTTCCATTATGTGCTTAAGGATGCCTGCTTCACGAATAATATTTTCAAACAGATTCTGCAACGTAACATTGGGCACATCTGCAATTAGTTTTTCAATTAAAATAGAAGCCTTCTTCAAATTTTCCGGAAGGTTGCTGCTGAATAAATCTTTTGCAGGAGCATTTGCTTTTTCATTCAGCAATTGGCGGATAGAAGTCTTATTGTCTTTATAACCAGCACTTGCTACTTCCATACTTAGTTTTGCAATTTCAATCGGGGCTATGCCAAACCAATCGAAATGCAATATTTCAAAAAGTAATTCATCGCCACTATAAGAAAAAGCATGTTCTGATGTAAGATATTTCAGGATGAGGATTATTTTTCTTGCTTGGGGAAGTTCCAGCAGATTAAGATGCCGCTTGCTATAGACAGGAATTCCTAATAGTTTGAAATAGTTTGAAAGCTCCAGTCCGTATTTATTTTCTTTGTAAATAATACCAACTTTACCGGGCTCCATTCCTTCACTCAATAATTGTTGTACTTTTTTTACCGTACCAATCATTTCTTCCGACTGTGTATCATATTCAAGAATGACGGGTTCATTCGTCAACTTGCTAATTGATTCTTTGGAAGAAATCAATTCTTTGCTTAACCCTTCAATTTTATTTACCAGCCTTTCACCATTTCTGTCAATTACTGATTTTGAAACATCAAGTATCGGTTGTGTAGAACGATAATTGTTGGTTAGCACCACTGTTAGCAAATCTTCTTTATAGCTATCTGCAAACTGAACCATGTTTTCTACATTAGCTCCTTGGAAACGGTAAATGCTTTGATCATCATCGCCCACTACAAACACATTGGGTTTTTCCCAATAACTAATTAGTAATTCAACCAACTTATTTTGAGTGCCACTTGTGTCCTGGTACTCATCTACCAATATGTATTGAAATCGTTCTTGGTAATCGGCCAGCAGGTTTTTATTTTCTTCAAATGCTTTTATTACCCAGTTTATCATGTCATCAAAATCGTAGCGGTTTTTTTTCCGCATCAATTGCTGAAAACGATCAAACTCACCAACTGCTGCCCGCAGCTTTTCCATTCGTTCCTGTTCTTCATCAACTTTATTTTGTTTCAGATCACCTGCATTAAACTCTTTGTATTTCCTTTTATAAATAAATTCATCTCGGTTGGGTAAGTCGGCGAGGTAAGTATCAATTCTTTCATTGATAAAATCAGGCTTCCAGCCTTCTCGTTTCATATTACTGAAAAGTGATTGAAGATTTTTGATTTCAAAATAAACATCGCCACGGTATCTTTTTAGTGGATTATTTTTTGGAAAAGAATCAATCAATTCTTTGTAGAATTGAATTTTTTCTAAATCAGAAACAGGATCGAGTGCTGTTTTTTCAAACAGCGATAAATTATCCTGAATCACATCATTACAAAAAGCATGAAAGGTGCTGATATTTACTTTGTATGCATCTGGCCCGATGAATGACAATAATCGCTTTCGCATGGCAACTGCACCTGCATCCGTATAGGTAAGACATAAAATATTTTCAGGTGTAGCATCAGTTTCCAATAAAATTTTTCCTATGCGGCTGGCAAGTATCTGTGTCTTTCCGGTGCCCGGTCCGGCGATAACCATAACAGGACCTTCAATGGTATCAACAGCTAATTGCTGATTTTTATTCAGCTTAGCAAATTCTTCTTTGAATTTTATTTCTAATTTTTCTCTGTTAATTGACATTAGTTGCCGAACTTTTCCTTTTATAAATCGTTATTCAAACGAATTTAAACCAATAATTTGCATGGCAACACATTCTATTAAAACAGTACAGAAAATTCCCATTTCACTGGAAGAAGCATGGAGCTTCTTTTCGACTCCGGCTAATCTACAGACAATCACCCCTTCAAACATGGGGTTTAAAGTAATTTCAAAACATCAGGGCGAAAAAATGTACGCCGGGCAAATCATAGAGTACACAGTAAAACCGGTTCTGGGAATTCCGGTTTATTGGATGACAGAGATAACACAGGTAAAGGAGCATAAATATTTTATTGATGAACAACGGTTTGGTCCATACAAATTATGGCATCATCAGCATCATTTTAAAGCAATACCCGGCGGTGTGGAAATGACGGATATTGTTCATTATAAAAACCCGATGTGGTTTTTGGGAAAACTTGCCAACCACTTTTTTGTGAAAAAGAAACTTGAAAGCATCTTTGAATTTAGACGAAAAAAAGTAGAAGAATTATTCGGTAAATAAAAAACCCCGCAGCGTCTGCTGCGAGGTTTAATTAAAAATATTTTTTCGATTTATTGTCCAATTCCACCTTGCTGGCCGCCACCTTCAGCTCTTTTCTTTTCTTCTTCCAAAGCAGACTTTCGCTGTCTTGCCGCTTTTACCTGGCTGTTACCAAAGCGGTAGCTAAAGTTTAGTTTGAACTGGGGCATTTCACCTTGTCCACTAAATTTACTGGCTACACCAGCAAAATCAGAGGTGCCACTCCATTTCATCGTCTGAAATATATCACTCACAGCTAATTTTACATTTGCCTTACCATCAAATAATACTTTCTGCAATCCAAGATCCACACTTCCCATAGATCTGGTTCGGAAAAATCCTTGCCAAACACCCGGGGAAATATACAATCCTGTTAATTCACCTTTCCATCCTTTACCAAGATCAATACTGTTTTGCATATAATAAGTTACCGATATCACCTTTTGATCTACTTTTCTGTTTCCACCACCAAAGTCTGCTTTGTAATGAGAATAATTAGAATTCAATGCAGCAAAGAAACTATACTTCTTATACTGGAATGGATAACTGATACTTAAGGCAACCACATTTTGCGTAGCAAGGTTCTTTTTTGTCAGGAACCCTTTTGTTTTATCAATGGTATCTGGAATTTGTGCAAAAATATCATTTACATGACTGAAGGTAAGTTTCGTTGTTAGTTTGTATTTATAGATATTAGTAATATCAACACTGTTGGTATATTGAGGTCTCAGGTTAATATTACCTTTCTGGAAAGTGTATTCGTTTATCTTAAATTCAAATGGATTTAAATCCTGATATGCCGGACGATCTATTCGACGACTATATGAAATAGTCCACTGCTTCATCGGATTTTTATTGAATGTGATGGCAGCACTTGGAAACAGATCAGTATAATTTCTTTTAAATGTTGAATCAAAAGGAACTAATGTATTATTTCGCTGCGCATAGCCAGTTGAAGTGCCTTTGATATTTGTATTTTCAGCTCTTACACCCAATTGAAACATTATTCCCTTTTTCAATTGCTTATTATAATTAACGTACAGCGCATTGATATTTTCATTGTAATTAAAGCGGTTGCTTTTTAATGTATCCAGGATTTTATTGCTTCGAAATACATTGAATCGTTGAAAATCATTATCTGTATTTACAACACCGATCTTACCACCTATACCTAATCTTCCGCCCTTATAGTTTTGTTCATAATCTGTTTTTAAAGAAACAAGGTCAATCTCT
>JBBSJN010000019.1:0-25456 GCA_038257235.1 Chitinophagales bacterium | reverse complement strand
ATTCTGTAGTAATGAAAATAGTATTGTCGGGCCAGAAGCGGACTGTTGTACCTCTCTTTTCGGAAGTGCCAATTTCTCTTACAGCATATTGAGGAACACCAATCTTATATTCCTGTTCAAAAGTTTTGCCTTCACGGTTTACCGTTACATGCAATGTTGAACTTAATGCATTTACACAACTAACACCCACACCATGCAAACCGCCGGAAACTTTATAAGAATCTTTGTCGAACTTACCACCGGCATGTAATACGGTCATTACCACTTCCAGTGCAGAACGTTTTTCTTTGGAGTGCATGGCAGTAGGAATACCACGGCCATCATCTTCCACAGAAATAGAGTTGTCTTCATGAATGATGACTTCAATGCTCTTACAATATCCTGCTAATGCTTCATCGATAGAGTTATCTACAACTTCGTAAACAAGATGATGCAATCCTTTTACACCAATGTCGCCGATATACATCGCCGGACGTTTACGAACTGCTTCTAAACCTTCTAAAACCTGGATACTATCAGCACTGTAACCAGCCGATATTGCTGCTGCTTTTTCTTTAGCTTCTGTAGTCATAAAAATGGTAAAATCCTATAGTTAGAAATGTGGTACATCCCGATTATTTCGGGAAAAAATGGATACCAACAAATGTACTAAAATTAACCCTCCTGACCTGAGAAAATATACCCATTTTTTAGCCTGTTTTGGAAGTATTATGGGTAAAAGAAAATGCCTGTCTCGCCTTAGGCGAAACGGGCATTTTAACTAATTTTAAAATGAATAGGTATTTAGTATTTAATAATTATTTTTTAGGACTTTCTTTAGTCTATCTTTTTACTATTTGTGCCACCATATCTGCCTCGGCACAAATCCTGTTTCCTACATAGGTTGTTCCTCTCATTTCACAGATGCCACGGCGTATCGGAGCAGATAGTTCCATCTTCAGGATTAATGTATCACCCGGCTTTACCATGCTTTTGAATTTGCAGTTGTCTATTTTCAAAAAATAAGTATCATACTTTCCTTCACCACTGAGGTTTATGGCAAGAATACCGCCGCATTGTGCCAAGGCTTCTATTTGCAACACACCCGGCATTACAGGGTTGCCGGGAAAATGCCCCTGGAAAAACCATTCATTGATAGTTACATTCTTAATGCCTACAATTTGTGTATCGCTTAGTTCAATGATCTTATCTACCAATGCAAATGGAAAACGATGCGGTAATGTTTTTTCGATGAACTGATAGTCATGCACCGGTGGCTGTGCAGGATCGTAAACCGGAATGCCCTTGTTCTGTTTATTCTTTTTTATGTAATGCTTGATCTTTTTTGCAAACTCTACATTGGAACTGTGGCCCGGTCTGTTGGCAATTATTCTTCCTTTAATTGGATAACCAACCAAAGCTAAATCGCCGATTACATCCAATAATTTATGTCTTGCCGGTTCATTGGGAAAACGTAGTTCAAGATTATTCAGATAGCCCTCACTCTTTACTTCAATTTTATCTTTTTTAAAAATCTTATTGAGCCGCTCCATTTCTTTTTCATCCACTTTTTTATCTACAATTACAATTGCATTGTTGATGTCGCCACCTTTTATCAGGTTGTTATCTAGCAACATTTCTAATTCATGTAAAAAACAAAAAGTGCGGCAGGGTGCTATTTCTTTTTTAAAATCACCTATTTGCTTTAACCCAGCATGCTGAGAGCCTAATACAGGAGAGTTAAAATCTATTAAAGTAGTAACCTGATATTCAGATGCAGGCATCGCCACCATTTCTACTCTTTTTTCTTCATCGTAATGGTAAATATTGTCTTCGATATTATACCATACTTTTTCTGCGTCTTGTTCTTTAATTCCGGCTTCTTCAATAAGTGTTACAAAAGGAGCCGAACTTCCATCCATGATTGGCATTTCCGGGCCGTTTACTTCAAGCAGGCAATTGTCAACTCCCATTCCAACTAAAGCAGCTAAAACATGTTCCACCGTACTTATTTTAGCACCATTAGCTTCTAACGTTGTTCCCCTGCTTACATCAGTAACCAGATCGCAGTCGGCTTTAATAATGGGTTGGTTTGGAAGATCAATTCGTTTAAACTGAAAACCAAACCCAGGTGCAGCCGGATTGAGTGTAAGCATTGCCATTACACCTGTATGCAATCCTGTTCCGGATATGCTTACTGGTGAGTTAAGTGTATGTTGCTTGTCGGGATTGAAATCGGAAATCATGTAATAATAGAATTTATTCAGTTTTGAAGACGTCCGCCCGGCTCTTTTCTGCATAAATGATTAATTCGGGCAGATGTTCGGACGGGGGCAAAGATAGCCATTCAGCAAAAGAGAAAAAACATGCCTTTTTGCTGATAAAAAGTGATCCTGAATAGATGATTAAGTAAGAAGTGATATTAGCATAATCAGGAAACTCTTTCAGCCATTAACTGCTTTACCATTGCTTCCAGCTCCTTTATTCTTTTTTCCATCTCAGGAAGGTTGCGGGCAATAGCCTGGCTACGTATAGCATTATTATATTCATAAGCTGGTGAACCGGTAACTGCAGAACCAGGCTTCTTTAAAGATTTACCAAGTCCGGCCTGTGCATTTATTTTAGAGCCATCTGCAATTTGTATATGTCCTACTATACCAGCTTGTCCGCCAATCATTACTCCATTACCAATTTTTGTGCTTCCGCTAATACCGGCTTGTGCGGCAATAACAGTGCTGTTACCAACTTCCACATTATGTGCAATCTGTATCAGGTTATCTAGCTTCGCACCTTTTTTTATAAGGGTCGAGCCGATTGTCGCCCTATCAATAGTGGCATTGGCACCAATTTCAACATAATCTTCAATTACTACGTTACCAATCTGCGGTACTTTTTTCAAACTACCATCTGCTTGCGGGGCAAAACCAAAACCATCGCTGCCAATAACAGTTCCAGCATGAATGATTACATTATTGCCGATCACACAATCATGATAAATCTTCACTCCCGGATGTATAATTGAATTTTCACCGATGGAAACCATATCACCTACGAAAGCATTTGGATAGATTTTTGTGTTGTTGCCAATCTTTACATTCTCTCCCAAATAAGCGAAAGCTCCTATAAAAACATTTTCTCCGTAACTGGCAGTTTTGGCAATATAAGAAGGCTCCTGAACGCCGCTAAGCATTTGCTGTGCTATTTCCTGGTACTTAGTAAGCAAAGTGGCAAAAGCTGTGTAAGCATCAGCAACTCGTATTAAAATTGCTTTGATTGGTTTCTTTAATTCGTATGCTTCACCTATTATTACAATGGATGCTTTGGTGCTGTATAAAAAATCTTCATACTTGGCATTGGCAAAAAAAGTAAGCTGGCCTTCGGTGGCCTCTTCTATTTTACCGAAAGAAGCAACGGAGATATTGGCATCACCTTCTACCTTGCCATTAATTATTTGAGCTATTTGCGAAGCAGAAAATTGCATAGTAAATATATTAGGTCAGATTGTTCAAATATGTCACATCGGTAAAGTGTTTCAATATGATTTTTTTTGACTTTAATGTCTTATATGACTAAGTTGTTTTAAGATAACAAATGTAATATTTTTTAGCAGCTCCGCTCAGGTTATGCTGAATCAGTGCATTGTCAACTTGTGAAATGTCTTTTATTGTTCCGTCCTTAAATAATATATTGATTCGTTCATCTTGTAAATCATAGGTTGTATTGCTTGCTTCTCCGGTAAAAACAAAATATCCGGTATCTTCTTCTTCAATGCCCAATGCAGCAACTGCTTCATTTTGTTTTTCTTTAACGAAATTTTCATCAAAAGGTTCGGCTTGCAGTTTCACTTTCAGCAATTTTCGATTTACTAATGAACGGCAAAGCGTTGATAATATTTTATCCGGATGCTTACACCAGTTTTTAATAGTCGCCATTACATCATGATCGTCAAGACGGCAGAATTTATTCAAGTGTAGCTCAATAGAACTTTTGGATTGAAAGTCTTTTAAAAAAAAGTTGACATCATCTGTTGCCCCATTTATTTCTTTTCCTTCTTTGAAAAGTTGTTTTGCCCGCTGTATTATTTTTACAAGAATTCTTTCCGAAGCCAGTACAGTTTTATGTAAATAAACCTGCCAGTACATTAACCGGCGGGATACAAGAAATTTTTCAATGGAATAGATAGCTTTTTCTTCTACCATCAGTTCCCCATCTTCTACAGTAAGCATTTTAAGTATGCGGTCGTAGCCTATTACACCTTCTGCCACACCAGTAAAAAAACTATCTCTGTTCAGGTAATCCATTCTGTCAACATCCAACTGACCTGAAACTAACTGATGTAAAAAACGTTTGGGATGTTTATTAGTAAAAATCTCGATAGCTGTTGCAAGCTGTCCTTCAAATTGTTCATTCATTTTTTGCATCAGCAAAATTGAAATCTCTTCATGCTGCACATCTTTTATCAATTCATTTTCAAGGGCATGAGAAAAAGGGCCGTGACCAATATCATGTAACAAAATGGCAATCTTTGCTCCCAGTTCTTCTTCGGCTGTGATGTCAATGTTTTTACTTTTAAGTTCGTATAATGCAATGCACATCAAATGGTATGCCCCTAGCGAATGATGCAGCCGTGAATGCACAGCACCGGGATATACCAAATGGGCAAAAGCCATCTGATTAATATTCCGTAATCGTTGATACCAAGGATGAGAAATAATGTTTAATATCAATGGATGATCTATAGTAATAAAGCCATAAACAGGATCGTTGATAATTTTGTGGACAGATGACATGTTGCTGTTTTGTTAAAGGCCCTAAAAGGGTTGGCGGCAAATGTACAAAGGCAGCCTTTAATAAGCTATTTTTACTCAAACCTTAACTTCACAGTTAATAAATTAAAATATACGAATGGCAGCTGCAAAAATTATCTGGGTAGATGATGAAATAGAAAGTCTTCAGTCGCAAAAAATGTTTCTGGAGAATAAAGGATACGAAGTACAGACTTTTACCAATGGTTTTGATGCCATTGACTATGTAAAGGAAAATCTGGTAGATGTTGTTTTGATAGATGAAAGTATGCCCGGCATTACCGGTTTGGAAACCCTGGCAAAGATCAAAGAGATTAATCAATCATTACCAATTGTCCTTATTACAAAAAATGAAACAGAGAATCTGATGGATGAAGCTATCGGCTCTCAAATAAGCGATTACCTGATAAAGCCTGTAAACCCAAACCAGGTATGGCTGAGCCTGAAAAAAATTATAGATAACAGACGATTGGTAGCAGAAAAAACAACCACTTCTTATCAGCAACAGTTTCGCCATTTATTTACAGCCCTCAACAGTAATCCCGATTACAATGAGTGGATGGATATTTATAAAAAATTAATTTATTGGGAACTGGAAATGCAAAAAAGTGACAGCCCCGAAATGCAGGAGGTTTTGCAAAGCCAGAAAAGTGAAGCCAACACTGAGTTCTTCAAATTTGTTTCTAGAAATTATGCCGGATGGGTTTCGCCTAAAAGTTCGGAAGGCCCGGTAATGAGTCATAATTTATTTCAGTTTAAAGTGTTGCCACATGTAGAAAAAGGAACGCCGCTTTTTTTTATTTTGATCGATAATCTGCGGTTTGATCAGTGGAAAACAATACAACCCATTTTTGCTGAAAGCTTCCGGATAACAGAGGAAGAAAGTTTTTACAGCATATTGCCTACTGCAACACAATATTGCCGCAATTCAATTTTTGCCGGCTTAATGCCTGTTGATATTGAAAAACAATTTCCGGCCCTTTGGAAAAATGATGAAGAAGAAGGTGGGAAGAATCTGAATGAAGAACAATTTTTTCGTGCACAATTAAAACGATTGGGGAAAAGTGATTTAAAAGTTTCGTATACAAAAGTTGTGAATAATCATGCAGGTCTTGATTTAGTGAACAATATTCACAACCTGATGAATAATGATATCAATGTAATTGTTTACAATTTTGTAGATATGCTTAGCCATGCCCGTACCGAAATGGAAGTACTGAAAGAACTGGCCAGTGATGAAATGAGTTATCGCAGTATAACTGCAAGCTGGTTCGAGCATTCACCATTGCATCAGGCATTAAAGAAGATTGCAGATAAAAAAATAAAAATTGTTTTAGCAACAGATCATGGTAGTGTGAGAGTGAAAACACCGTATAAAGTGGTTGGTGATAAACAAACTACAACCAACCTTCGCTACAAGCATGGTCGCAATCTGAATTATGAACCAAAAGAAGTTCTTGCTTTCAGAGAGCCGAAAGAAGCAGGGCTGCCAACACCAACAATTAACTCATCATTCATTTTTGCCAAAGAAGATAGCTTTCTCTGTTATCCCAACAACTATAATTATTATGTAAACTATTACAAGAACACATTTCAGCATGGCGGCGTAAGCCTTGAAGAAATGATAGTGCCGGTGATAAAAATGCAGAGTAAAACCCCCTGACCCCCTAAAGGGGAGACTTAGGTTTATAATTTCTCACAACTGTGGAAAAGTATTAAAGCACAAAGGCCTTGTTATTGTAGTTTCGTATCTCTAAGAAAATATAATTTTTAAAGTTTTTAAAAGTCCCTTTAGGGGTTGGGGTATATGAAATACACACAAACGACTCTAGATAAATTAGAAACGATTCCTGAAGAAGCCGGGTATATATTACGGTATGAAAGAGGAACTTTTCAAAGTGGCTATTGCATTCTTGAAGCGAAAAAGGTGGTGGTGCTAAATAAGTTTTTACCAACTGAAGGCCGGATCAATACTTTGATGGACCTGATTCCTCTGCTTTCTATTGACCAGCAAATTTTGACAGATGAATCGAAGAAACTCTATGCGGAAGTGATGTCGAAACTGGAAGCACAGTCAAATGAAGATTAACCCTCCGGGAATAAGTTAGATTAGCCAAGCCCGGTTACCGCTCAACTAATTAACTTTATCCCATGTCTTATCCGCCTCTCAAAATAACTTTTCTTGGAACTGGCACCAGTAGCGGTGTGCCAATGATTGGCTGCGATTGTGAAGTATGTACATCTACTGATAAAAAAGACAACAGGCTTCGGTCAAGTATATTGGTAGAATCTCCAAACACTACGTTGGTTGTTGATACAGGCCCTGATTTTCGCTATCAGATGCTTCGGGAAAATATAAAAAAATTGGATGCGGTTCTTTTTACACATCCGCATAAAGACCACATGGCCGGGCTTGATGATGTGAAAGCCTATAATTATTTTCTTAAAAAACCAATTGAGTTATTTGCTGACTCTTTAACGGAAGAAGCATTGCGTCGTGATTTTTATTATGCCTTTACCGATACAAAATATCCCGGCATTCCAGAATTAAATCTGAATACAATTACAATGGAGCCATTTATTGTTGGTGATATTCTGGTTACGCCAATACTTGTCTGGCATATGAAAATGCCTGTTATGGGTTTTCGATTTGGGAAGTTTACTTACATTACTGATGCTAATAAAATTGAGGAAACGGAAAAAGCTAAAATAATAGGAAGCGAAGTACTAGTGTTAAATGCTTTACGTAAGAAGAAACATATCTCGCATTATACACTGGACGAAGCTATAGAAATGGTACATGAATTAAATGTTTCAACAGCTTATTTTACGCATATTTCGCATCAACTAGGGACTCATGCCGGAATTTCGGAAGAGCTTCCTCCCGGTATCCATCTTGCTTATGATGGACTGGTTTTAAAAATTCAGTAAAGATTTCTCCGTTTGCAGCTAATTCTGTCCCTTCAACTAACACTTGTTAGTTTATAACTGTTTTTCACTATCTTGCATCCGCCTTTAGCGATTGCTTGCTTTTTATAAAAGGCAAAAAAATTGTGCCACCCAATTTATTTGAGTGGCACAATCATTAACCACCAAAGACAAAAACAAAAATGGATTTTCAACAATCGGAAATAACACAGCAGGTAGCACAAACAGCCAGAGATTTTGCACAGCAACATATCAAACCATATGTAATGGAGTGGGACGAAAGCCAGGAATTTCCTGTTGAAGTTTTTAAAGAAATGGGCAAGCTTGGGTTAATGGGTGTATTAGTACCGGAAGAATATGGCGGTGCCGGTCTTTCTTATTTTGAGTATAAAACGATTATTGTTGAAATAGCAAAAGTTTGTGGTTCCATCGGGCTAAGTGTGGCGGCGCATAATTCATTATGTACAGGCCACATTATGACTTTTGGAAACGAAGAGCAAAAGAATAAATGGTTGCCCAAACTTGCAACTGCCGAATGGATTGGTGCATGGGGTTTAACTGAAGCTAACACAGGAAGCGATGCAGGGAATATGAAATGCACTGCTGTAAAGGAGGGTAAGGATTGGATAATTAATGGAACGAAAAACTTCATTACACATGGTAAAAGTGGGGATGTTGCAGTGGTGGTTTGCAGAACTGGGGAGCCAAGAGCAAAAAATAATTCAACAACTTTTGTGGTTGAGAAAGGAACAAAAGGTTTTAGTGCCGGAAAAAAAGAAAATAAGCTAGGTATGCGGGCAAGTGAAACTGCCGAAATGGTTTTTGATAATTGCCGGATAACCGATGCAAATGGACTTGGAGAAGTAGGCGCCGGCTTTAAGCAAGCAATGAAAGTTTTAGATGGCGGCAGAATTTCTATTGCTTCACTTTCTCTTGGTATTGCCAAGGGTGCTTATGAAGCTGCTTTGCAATATTCGCAGGAGCGGCATCAGTTTGATAAACCTATTTCATCTTTTCAGGGAATCTCTTTTAAGTTAGCAGATATGGCAACAGAAATAGAAGCTGCGGATTTATTGACCATGCAAGCTTGCGATTTAAAGAATCGTAAACAACCCATGACGAAAGAAGCAGCCATGGCAAAATATTATGCAAGTGAAGTTGCGGTTCGTGTTGCAAATGATGCAGTACAGATCTTTGGTGGCTATGGTTACACTAAAGATTTTCCTGTGGAGAAATTTTACCGTGATGCTAAGCTGTGTACGATTGGTGAGGGTACAAGTGAGATACAGAAGATTGTTATTAGCAGGGAAGTGTTGAAGTAATAAAGAATTAGGAAATATAATTAATTTTACCTCACCTCCTGCATATCCACCAACTTCTTATAAAAACCACCTTGTGCCAGCAATTCTTCATGATTGCCTCTTTCCACAATTTTTCCTTTTTGCAAAACTATTATTTCATCTGCATGGCGGATAGTGGAAAGGCGATGAGCAATCACAATTGACGTTCTGTTCTGCATCATATTATTAATGGCATCTTGTACCAAACGTTCACTTTCGGTGTCAAGAGAGGAAGTGGCTTCATCCAGAATCAGTATCGGGGGATTTTTTAAAATAGCTCTGGCAATAGTGATGCGCTGCCGCTGCCCACCACTAAGTTTAGATCCCCTTTCTCCAACAAGGGTATCATATTTCAGTGGCATTTCATTAATAAATGCATGTGCATTAGCTACCCTGGCTGCTTGCTCTACTTCTTCTTTACTAGCCAATGGATTGTGTAATGCAATATTATTAAATACTGTATCATTAAATAGGAATGGATCTTGCGATACTACAGCAATCATTTCCCGCAAATCTTTTACGGTCATATCTCTTATATCAATGTTATCTATTTTTATTGATCCGTTTGATACATCATAGAATCTGCATATAAGGTCAATTATTGTGGATTTGCCGCTTCCGCTTTGGCCAACTAATGCGATAATCTTTCCTTTCGGCACAGTGAGGTTTAGGTTATCAATGACTGGCTGGCTTTCGTACGCAAATGAGATATTCCCAATTTCGATTGATGTTGTAAAATCTTTTTTGAAAACAGGATTAACAGGTTCAGGTATGGAAACATGGCTGTCAGTAATTTTAAATATTTTTTCTGTAGCCACAATACCCCTTTGCAGGGTAATGGATATTTGCGATATGTTTTTCAACGGCTGAATGATCTGCGTATAAAGTGCCAGGTAGGCAATAAATCCTTCACCACCGAGTGCAGATTTATCATTGAAAATGAGGTAGCCACCATAAATCACCAGCATCAACGCAGCCACTACGCCCAATACTTCTGAAGTGGGTGATGCTATTTCTTTTTTGCTAAAAAGTTGTTTACTGTGTTTTGAAAATGTATCATTGATCTGGCGGAATTTTTTTTTCATAAAACTTTCCGCTGTGTAACTCTGGATTGGCTTGATGCCACTTATCGTTTCTTCGGTGGAAGAAATAATCTTTGACATCATCTCCTGACTGAAATAACTCATCTTTTTTAGCTTGCGGGTAATCATTGTAATGACTAGGCCTGTAATTGGTAGAAAGATGAGTGTAAATAACGTAAGCTGGTATGACCAATAAAACAACAAACCAAAATAAGCAATCACCAAAAACGGATCACGGAGTAATATTTGTAATGAATTAAGAACAGAGCTTTCAATTTCCTGCACTTCACTTGTCATTGTCATAAGCAAGTCACCCTTTCCGTTTTTATGATGGAAAGCAAGCGACTGGTCTATATATTTATCATAAAGCATATTACGAATCCGGGCCATTATACGAAGGCGTAACCGTAGTAAAACCCGTACAGCCAGGTATCTGAAAATATTAGCTAACAAAATGCTTATACCAATTGTGGCGCAAACAAAAACCAACGCCATGAATTTCCCTTTAAAGGCGATAATTAAATTAAACTGGTAATTAAAAAAATCTTTTAAATATTCAATGGAAAATGTAAACCCGGGGCTGGTAAGCTGAGTAGCAGTTTCTTGTTTTTCAAAAAGTAAACTGAGCACAGGTACCAGTAATGCAAAGTTGAGCAATCCAAAAATGATTCCTAAGACCGTGTAAACGATATATTCCGGAAAAAAATGATGGAGAGGCTTTGCAAATGGGATAAGCCGCCGTAAGATTTTCATGATTGATGTATTCGGAAACGATAAAGATAGAATATTTTTATGGGCAGATAAAATAGTTACTTTTGAATCAAATCTATGTCTCTATCTCATATAATCAATTGTAGTATTTGTGTTTCTACATACAACCGCCCTGATGCACTTGGTTTATGTATAGAGAGTATTTTGAAACAAAGCCAACTTCCTAATGAAATTATTATTGGTGATGATGGCTCTGGTATTGAAACAGCTAAACTTATTGCTAAATTGAAGCAAAAGTCAACAATCCCGATAGAGCATGTATGGCAACCTGATGAAGGCTACCGATTGGCAGCTTGTAGAAATAAATCATTTGCGGCAGCAAATGGTGAATACATTATTCAAATAGATGGAGACCTTGTTTTGCATAAACATTTTATTGCAGATCATTTGCGTATGGCAATGCCTGGAACTTTTGTATGTGGTAGCCGTGTGCTTTTATCGCAAGCATACACTCAAAGAGTGATGGCAAAAAATAATAATGTACAACCTTCTTTTTTTTCTAATAATATTTCCAAGCGATACAACTCCATTTATAATAAGATATTGGCTGGTATCAACTACCGTTTACAACGAGGGAAAGAACAATACAAATATGTACTTGGAGCTAATATGGCTTTTTATAAAGAAGACTTATTAAGGGTAAATGGATACGATGAAAAATTTGGTGGCTGGGGAAAAGAAGACAATAATATTGCTATACGCCTTTGTAATGCAGGTATTGATATCCGGTTTTTAAAATTCGGAGGGATTGCCTATCATTTATATCATTCAGGGGAAAAAAATAATAATGTAAATCGTAATGAAATATTATTGCAGGATGCCATTCTGCACAATACTACCTTTGTAAAAAATGGTTTAAACGGGCATCTTTTAAAATAACAAAATGGAAGAAGGAAAAAGACAAAAGCAGATTGCAGGGCTGTTAAATGAAGAAATGAATACGATTTTTCAGCGGTTAGGTTTGAGTATGATTGACGGAGGGATGATCTCCATTTCGGCTGTAAAAGTAACTCCCGATTTGCTGGAAGCAAGGTTTTACCTGAGCTTGTTCCAGGTAAAAGACGTGGAGGCAGCTTTGGCAAAAATTGAAAGCCGCCATCATGAAATAAAAAAAGAACTGGCATCGAATGTAAGGCATCAGTTGCGTAGCATTCCGGTATTGAAATTTTATAAAGATGATACGTTGGACCATGTGTTTAAAATGGAAGAAATTTTTAAAAAGATAGAGGAAGAAAAAAATAGCAAGCCAGATGCTGGAAATAGTGCTGAATAAGCAGCCGTAACGTTATACTTCAAACCTTAAATAGCAAACTTGTACTTTTTATTTGCCTGGCGATATTTTAAAGCAAAAAAATCTACTAATGCAATTAACATCATTGCATGGGTAAGTATTTCAGCGATAATAATTGGCACCACTGCATTGATTTTAGTATTGAGTGTTTTTAATGGTTTTGAAGGCCTGGTGAAATCTTTATACTCTTCTTTTTACACAGACATTCGCATTTCGCCTGCTTCGGGAAAAATAATGACGATTACCCAAGAGCAGATTCAGCAACTCAAGGGACTAAACGGAATTAAGAATTTTTCTTTATCAGTAGAAGAAAAAGCCTTGGTACAGAACGGCGAATCACAGTCTGTAGTTTATCTGAAAGGTGTAGATGAAAATTACCGTTATATTACTGGTGTAGCAGATAATTTACTTTCTGGTGATTATGATATTGGTACCGCCGATGCTCCCCGGTTAGTTTTGGGTGCTGGTGTAGAAGGCGCATTGCAGATGTATTCAGATCAGTTTAGAACACCACTAAAAATTTATCTTCCAAGAAAAAGTAATACAGAACAAATTAATATGCTGGAAGATATCAGTAATGATACAATCAGTTCCTCCGGTTCGTTCCGCATTCAACAGGATTTTGATAACAAATACGGCATTACCAATATTGATTTTGTAAAGCGTACAGTCAAGCTGGGTGTGGATGATTATAGTTTTGTTGAAATCTTAGTAAAAGACCCATCACAGACGGACGATATAAAAAAGCAGATAAAGAAATTATTCGGAGAGAAATATCTTGTGCAGAATAAGTATGAACAGAACCGCAGTCTTTATTCTATTATGAATGCTGAACGATGGGTGATATACGGTGTACTTTGTTTGATTCTAGTTGTAGCAGCTTTTAATATGATTGGCGCATTAACGATGCTGGTGCTGGAAAAGCAAAAAGATATAAGTGTGCTACATGCTTTAGGAGGCAATCGTAGTTTTATTCAACGAATATTTTTAAGCGAAGGCCTGTTGCTGGCATTGATTGGTTGCGGAGTTGGAATGCTATTAGCATTATTAATTGCATTCCTGCAGGTAAAATATCATTTAATTCCTTTGGCCGGCGGTTCTTTTCTTATTGATTATTTTCCAGTTAAGCTCCGTTTGATGGATTTTCTCCTGGTCGGCGCTACTGTATTTGTCATTGCTTTTATAGCGTCATGGTTGCCTTCCCGCAAAGCAGCGGCACAAAATTTTTCTTTGCGAAGCGAATAAATTGAATGGTGAAATTAATAATCCCCCAAAGTTTCAGGAAGTTGGGCTAATGCTTTTGCCAATTGCTCATCATTAGGTGCAACGCCATGCCATTCATGAGTGCCTTCCATAAAGTCAACGCCTTTACCCATAACTGTCTTCATCATGATACCAATTGGTTTGCCCTGACCCGTTAATGATTTGGCTTTATCTAAAACAGCAATCACATCATCCATATCGTTGCCATCCATTTCCAACACAGTCCAGCCAAATGCTTCAAATTTTTTTCCAATATCTCCAAGTCCCATTACTTCATAGGTAGGGCCGTCAATTTGCTGACCGTTCCAATCAACAGTAGCAATAAGATTATCAACTTTGTGATGGGCCGCAAACATTAAAGCTTCCCAAATCTGACCCTCATCCAGTTCGCCATCACCATGTAGAGAAAAAACAAGGTTCTTATCGCCATTTAATTTTTTAGCTAGTGCTGCCCCAATAGCAACACTCATTCCCTGGCCCAATGAACCGGAAGCGATACGAACCCCGGGTAAATGTTCATGTGTGGCAGGATGACCCTGTAATCGGGAATTTATTTTACGAAATGTTGACAATTCCTTTATTTCAAAATAGCCAGATCTGGCCAAAGCGGAATAAAAAACAGGAGATATATGGCCGTTGGAAAGAAAAAAAACATCCTCATTTCTAGCATCCATATTAAAGGATGGATCATGTTTCATTACCTTGAAATACAAGGCAGTAAGAAAATCTGCACAGCCTAATGAACCGCCGGGGTGACCACTGCTACACCCATGGACCATTCTTACTATATCTCTCCTGATTTGCGTTGCTATTTCTTTAAGTTCTGCCATAATTACTAGTTTTTTGGTAAACTTTTTGTATCTTAATTGCCAAAGCCACCAATGCGCTGCAAAAGTGCATTCTTTTTTAATATAAAATCCATCCAAACTGATCAATCTGCTGATAAATTCAAATCTTCCTGTGGTTAACTGAAAATTAATGTGTTAAGAGCCAAATTAGTAGAATTTTTTAACCCTTTTCAGATGTTTGACCTTATTTTTGCACAACTTTTAAAGACTGTTAAATGTTAGATATATTATTGACGGCTTCTGTTTCATTTATTATCACTTTTTTGGCGATTCCTGTAATTATGCAGATCGCCGAGCAGAAAAAGCTGTATGATATTCCGGATGAAAGGAAGGTTCACACCAGGTTGGTAGCTTCGCTGGGTGGAATTGGCATTTTTGCAGGTTTTTTATTTGCTTCACTTTTATCTATTCAAGGTTATCTGAATCCTGAGTTTCAATATTTCTTTGCTGCGGCGCTGGTAATATTTTTTGTAGGCTTGAAAGATGATATAATGATATTGTCTGCCACCAAAAAGTTCATTGGTCAGATTATAGCGGCTTCCATACTTATACATCTTGGAGGGATCAGGTTGGATAGTATGCATGGGTTGTTAGGCTTCGAGCAGTTGCCAGAAGGTTTTAGTCTTGCATTATCTTACCTTACCATTATTGTAATTATCAACTCGTTTAATTTGATTGATGGTGTAGATGGATTAGCATCAAGTTTGGGTATACTTACCATGATTGTTTTTGGAACTTATTTCTTCGCTATAGAATACCAGGCTTATGCATTGCTAGCCTTTGCTATGGCCGGATCTTTGGTGGCGTTTATCATTTTTAACCACCATCCTGCCAAAATATTTATGGGTGATTCCGGATCATTGATGATTGGACTTATTAATTCAATTTTGGTATTAAAATTTATTAATGTAGCTGATTCCCCGTTTGTTGCTGTGCAGATTCCAGCAGCGGTTGCTGTTGGTTTTGCAATTCTGATTGTGCCATTGTTAGATACTTTGCGGGTATTTAGTATCCGTATTGCTAATGGCAGATCACCTTTTACACCTGATAGAAACCATGTGCATCATTTACTTTTAGATAATGGTCTTAGTCATGCTGCGGTAACTCTTGTTTGTGTGGCTATGAATGTTAGTTTTATTATGATAGCTTGGTTGGGCAGATCCTTAGGGCCTAATTATCTTTTATTGATATTGATTACACTTGCTTTTAGTGGAATCGGGTTACTTTATTACAATAAGAATCGCCGGAAAATGGTTGTTGCAAAAGGACTTGATGGAGCTACGGAACTAAAAAGTGCCTCAAGGGTTGTTACGCTTACTAAAGAAGCGAAACAGTTAGCTGATAACAACTAAGCAAAAAATTACCTTTATATTTTCTACACCAACAGCTTCAGAATAAATCACTTTTATTAGCTTTGCTGTTCTCCGGTAATTTTACCGGAGTTGAATTTTCAAAAAGTTGTCTATGTCAGAAGATATTTCTTCCATTATTGCAGATGCTGATGATCATATGAATAAAGCAATCGGCCATTTGGAGTCTGAATTAGTAAAAATAAGAGCTGGAAAAGCCAATCCGCAAATGCTGGATAGTTTGGTAGTAGACTATTATGGCAACCCAACACCAATAAACCAGGTGGCCAATGTAAGTGTGATGGATGCCCGCACATTAACGATTCAACCTTGGGAAAAAAATATGCTGCAACCCATTGAGAAAGCAATTATTGGCGCCAATATAGGCGTTACTCCACAGAATGATGGTGCTATCATCCGTCTTTCTCTACCTCCGCTAACAGAAGAAAGAAGAAAGGAATTGGTTAAAAAATGCCAGGGTGAAGGGGAACATACAAAAATTGCTATTCGTAATATCAGAAGAGATGCTATTGAGCATATAAAGAAGTTGCAAAAAAATGGATTGAGCGAAGATGCAGCTAAAGATGCAGAAGCAGATGTTCAGGCGGCAACAGATAAAAATACGGCAGCTGTAGAGAAACATCTTGAATCAAAAGAAAAAGAAATTATGTCGGTATAAAATCCAGGAATGAACATTATTCAGCAGCATCAACTGGCGTTGCTTTTTTTTTGTCGGGAAGATTGGCCAGGTAAACACCAAATAAAATAATGCCGAGGCAAAGCCATTTTACCCAGGTAATTTTTTCTCCATCTATAAATCCCCAAAAAAGTGCAATAAAAGGAATGCCATAAGTGACCAGCGAAGCAAAAAGCATCCCGGCTTTTTTAACCAGAATGTAAAATAAAGCAGTAGCGATTGCACTGCCGGCAATGCCAAGTGCTACCGATGCCCAAATGGAATATTGTACTGCAACACTACTAAAATTAAGGTCCATAAATCCTTGCTGCCAGAGAATATAACCTGTAGGGATTGTCATAGCAGCAAGCGAAACGGTAGCAACATGAACCGGATTGAGCCCTTTTAAATAATGACCAACCATATTTACATTAAGACCATATAAAAAAGTAGCTATAACAATTAGCAGCGTATATCCAAAATTTTCAAGGCTGATGGTTTTGTTATCAATTATCATTGGAATAACGGTCAATAATACAAGCCCGATGAACCCGGTAACAACTCCCCATATCTTTTGCGATTTTATATGATCTTTAAAAAAGAAAATACCAATCACTACTACACAAATTGGCGTTAATGAATTTAATATGCCGGCTAATGAGCTATCAAGCTTAGTAATAGCTTCCGCAAATAAAAATGCTGGCAATAAGTTACCTACAATAGCACTGAGGATTACAAGCCCTAATTTGTTTGTTGGAATCTTATTAAAATGGAAAAAGGCAAAGGGAATAAAAACAAAGCCTGCCGAAAAAATTCTGACTGCGGCAATTTGTACTGCTGAAAGACCTTCCTGGCTATCATGCATCAGTTTAAATGAACTACCCCAGATAATACAAAGTATTATGAAAATAAGCCAGCTTGCAAATTTGTTACTCATGTTGAATGGGCGCAAAGGTCATAAATTGAAAGGAATAATTACCAATTAATTCGTAAAGTAGTTCCTCTTTCTACGAAATAGTATATTGCAATACAATTTTATAAACGAGAATTATGGAAAAAATTAAATTAAGCGAAATTTCTACCCGGGCTCCAAAGGAGTTTGATAAATCGGTAACAAAAGAAAAAACTGCCGTCATTATTAAGGAACTGGATGAGCTACAAAATCTTTTGTATGCGGAAGGGAAGTATTCAATTCTTATTATTATTCAGGGAATGGATGCAAGTGGCAAAGATGGTGTTATCCGGAATGTGATGGGTAATATGAATCCGCAAGGCGTTACTGTAAAATCGTACAAGGCGCCAACCGCAGAAGAATTGTCCCATGATTTTTTATGGAGAATACACCATCATGTGCCGCAAAAAGGAATGATACAGGTTTTTAACCGGTCGCATTACGAAGATATCTTGATTACAAGAGTTCATAAATGGTGTGACGACGAAACGGTCAGGAAACGGATGAATGCAATCAATGATTTTGAACAATTATTAATCAATCATAACAACACACACATTCTTAAATTTTATCTGCATGTATCGCCGGAAGAGCAGCAGGAAAGATTAACGGAAAGAATAAGTAATCCGGCTAAGATGTGGAAATACAATGAAAAAGATTTTGATGAAGCAAAGCTTTGGGATATTTATATGCAGATGTATGAAGATTGCTTCAATAACTGTAATAATCCTGAATGGACAATTGTGCCGGCAGATCAGAACTGGTATAAGGAATACACCATCGCAACAAAACTTATTGATTTGCTAAAAAGCCTGAATATGCATTTTCCAGGATTAAAAAAATAATTAAATGGCATTCGTTTTTTTTTGAAGAAACTTAGGTGTTTGTCGAGTTTTTTGTTTTGCATTTCTTTTTTTAGTAGGTTAAACCTTTATCAAACAACTAAATTTAATTTTTATGGGAATGATTAAAGAAATTAAAGACTTTGCTATGAAAGGCAATGTTGTTGATCTGGCTGTTGCTGTAATTATTGGGGGAGCCTTCGGAGCTATTATTACGGCCATGGTGGATAAGATATTAATGCCGATCATTGGATCATTAATCGGACAAAGTTTTGATTCACTTACTGCTACGGTTAATGGAGTAGAAATTCAATACGGGGCGTTTGTGCAGGCAGTTGTAAACTTTCTTATTGTTGCCTTTGTTTTATTTATGATTATCAAGGTAATGAATTCAATCAGAAAAAAAGAAGAAGCTGCACCAACCGCTACGCCTGAGGATATTGCTTTGCTGCGTGAAATCAGGGATTCATTAAAGAAATAGCAGGGAAATCTGGGATTAATCTCAAAGCTCAATTTCCCTTACTTTTGTAAAGTCCTGTTATGGTAAGCTAGCCGAACCTCAGGACTTTATTATTTGCTTTAATTTTATATAGTGCAGCCAACAACATATCAGATAAAATTACCTCAGTTTGAAGGACCTTTTGACCTTTTATTGTTTTTTATTGAAAGGGATGAACTGGATATTTACAATATTCCTATTACCGGAATTATTAATGACTTTCTTGAACATATACATAAGAGTGAGGAGTTGAATATAGAATTGAGCAGCGAATTCATTTTGTTTATTTCTACCCTGATGCGGATAAAAGCAAAAATGCTTTTACCCCGTAAAGAATTGGATGCACAAGGAAATGAAATTGACCCAAGAGAAGAATTGGTAAATAAGATACTAGAGTACAAAAGGTTTAAGGAAGCTTCTGCGCAGATGGCCGAGATGGAAGCATTGCGAATGCTTAGTGTGAAAAGAGGTAATATTCAGAAAGAGCTGTCGATGATAGGAGAAGAAGATAGTGAAGGAACTGAAATTCAAAATATCACTTTGTTTAAATTGATGCGGGCATTCGAAAAGGCCATGCAAAAGTATAGTGACCGGCTTAATAAGCCTGTGCATACAGTTGTGCAGTATGATTATACGATGGAGAATAGCCGCAGTAAAATGCTGAGTTTTGCACAAGCAGAAAAAACATTGTCCTTTGAAAAGATTTTTAACGAATGTGAGAACAGGGTACATGCAATTTTCCTTTTCCTTTCGTTGCTGGAATTAGTGCAGCAGAAGTTTTTAAAAATTGTAATTGGCGAAGGAAACAATAACTTTATCATTGAGTATAATGAACCAGAAAACCGCCTGGCGGATCTGGAAGATATAAACCAACAACCTTAATTTAAAAATTACATTATGAAACGTACAGCTACAGCCAATTGGAAAGGTTCTGGAAAAGAGGGTACTGGTAAATTGCTTACCCAATCCGGAGTTATAAAAAACAAAGCCTATGATTTCAAAAGCAGGTTCGAAGATGGTACATTCACCAACCCTGAGGAGCTGATTGCAGCCGCTCATGCAGGATGTTATTCTATGAAGTTGAGTTTTGTGTTAGGTGCAGCAGGATTAACACCCAATCGTATTGAAACAAAATGCACTGTTACATTAGAAGATGGTGTTATCACTTCCAGCCATTTGGAAGTAAAAGCTAAAGTGCCAAAATGTAAAGCAGCCGCTTTTGCAGAATATGCTGCTGATGCAAAAGCGAATTGCCCTGTAAGTAAAGCATTGAATGTGGAAATTACAATGGAGGCTGAATTAGTAAAGAGTTTTAAAGCTGCAACTACAGCTTAATCATAAATAGTTATGATAACAGAAGCCGCTCCATTGGAGCGGTTTTTTTATTCATATATCCAAAGCAGAAAAGTGATTTGATTTATTTCTTGCTTTTTTGATAATAATAAATTCACAAAATTAAATCTTAAAGCATCAGTAAAAAGAATCTGAAAGATCAGAACCGCCATCCGGCATAAACTTGAGTTACATTGCTTTTTGCATCCACACCCGGAATAAAGTTAGGACGGCTACCACCCTTACTTACATTATTTAAACTTACATTTATTCTGGCACCAATAAAAAACCCAAAAATAAGACTAACTTCTCCTCCAGCTACCAGACCATAATCAAACCTGTTTAAATAATTAAAAAGACTGCCGCTGCTGCTATTGCCTGTACTATCCACACCAGTGTTTAGTAAAAAAGCAGCCTGTGCACCAGCATGAAGTTGGATTCGTTTCGTAAAATTCAGCGTAATAAGCTGAGGAAGCAATAGATAATCCAATGTCACATTTCCGGTATCGGTATTTGTTTTGAAATCATAACCTTGTCTTGACAAAATTATTTCTGACCGGAAGCCAAAGAATTTCTTTGGCTTTGGTGCTATATATCCTCCAAACATGTAGCCGGTATAGCTGTCAGCATTAACGCCGGATGCATTTGTAAGATTAGCGAAATTGATCCCACCTTTTACACCAATATTTATCCCAAGTTGGGAAAAAGAAAGATAGGAAGCGGAAGAGAACAGTAGAAGAAAAAAGACTCTTTTCATTATAAAGGCATTTTTTGAAATGATACACACCAATTATAATACCATTTATCCTAAAAGCTGTTTAACAGTAATTTTATCTTTCATCATCTCCCTCACAGCATCTGCAATAGCTGTTGCATCATAACCACATTCTTTGTGCAGTTCTTTTGGTGTGCCATGCTCTACCAGTTTATCGGGTATGCCAAGAATTTTCACATCGTTTTTATAACCATGCAAGGCCATAAATTCTAAAATTGCACTGCCGATACCACCTTCGATGGAACCATCTTCTACTGTAATTAGTTTTTCATACTGCTGACAAGCTTCATGCAGCAATGTTTCGTCCAATGGTTTGGCAAACCGCAGATCATAATGTCCCGGATTCAATCCATCATTCCTTAACTCACGGATAGCTGCTGCCGCAAAATTTCCGGGATGCCCGAAAGATAGAATTGCAATTTCTTTACCTTCTTTTCCACCGGATCCTGTGGATAATTTTCTTCCGGTGCCAATTTTAATTTCTTTCATTTCTGTTTTCCATTCCGGCATCACACCTTCGCCTCTTGGATAGCGGATAACAAAAGGAAGGGTTGTTGATTCTAATTGTGCAGTGTACATCAGATTTCTCAATTCACTTTCATTCATCGGCGAACTAATGACCATATTCGGAATGCAACGGAAATAAGCAATATCATAACAGCCATGATGCGTTGGTCCATCATCACCAACTAATCCGGCTCTGTCTAAACAAAATATGACAGGTAATTTTTGAATAGCAACATCATGCACCACCTGGTCATAGGCTCTTTGCATAAAGGAAGAGTAGATGTTGCAGAAAACTTTTAACCCTTGTGTAGCCATACCAGCACTCACTGTTACAGCATGTTGCTCGGCGATACCCACATCAAATGCTCTCTCAGGCATTTTCTCCATCATGTATTTCAACGAAGAACCTGAAGGCATGGCAGGTGTGATACCAAATATTGTAGAATTCTTTTCTGCCAGTTCAATTATCGTATGTCCAAATACATCCTGGTATTTTGGTGGTTGTGGCAGGTCATATTTTTTCTTTTGTATCTCTCCGGTTATTTTATCAAACAATCCGGGTGCATGCCATTTGGTCTGGTCTTTTTCTGCCGGAGCATATCCTTTTCCTTTGGTGGTAATGATATGTAGGATTTTTGGGCCTGGAATATTCCTAAGATCTTTTAATGTATCAACCAGTTTTGCCACATTGTGCCCGTCAATAGGGCCAAAGTAACGAAGCTTTAATGCTTCAAATAAATTAGCACTGCTGCTTACCATACCTTTTAATCCGTCGGTAAGTTTATGTGCCATGGCACGGCTGAATTTTTTACCAACCGGTAATTTGCCCAGCAAATTCCAAACATCATCTTTTACTTTATTGTAAGTTGGAGATGTTGTAATATCAGTAAGGTATTCTTTTAATGCGCCAACGTTAGGGTCAATGCCCATGCAGTTATCGTTCAGTACAATCAGCATATCAGCATCTGCCACACCGGCATGGTTCATTCCTTCAAAGGCAAGTCCTGCAGTCATGGCGCCATCTCCAATTACAGCTACAACTTTTCTCTCTGTTTCACCTTTATATTTTGCTGCTAGTGCCATACCAAGTGCCGCAGAAATAGAAGTAGAAGAATGCCCTACTCCAAATGTATCATATTCACTTTCGCTTCTTTTAGGGAAGCCACTGAGGCCTTTATATTTTCTGTTTGTCGGAAAATTATCTCTTCTGCCGGTAAGTATTTTATGTCCATATGCCTGATGACCGACATCCCAAACCAATTGGTCGTAAGGAGTATTGTACACATAATGTAGGGCTGTGGTTAGCTCTACCACACCAAGGCTGGCACCAAAATGGCCGCCATGTACACTTACAACATCGGTAATGTATTGCCGCAATTCATCACATACCTGGTGCAATTTTTCACGGGGTAGTTTTTTCAGGTCTTCCGGCGAGTCAATCGTTTGTAAAAGTGGTCCTGGTGTGATTTCCATTTATTCAGTTTTGCGGTGTAAAATTAAGCTTTCTGGCCGAGAGCATTCATTTCAGATTTTTGCCATAAATTGTTTAACAATCTGTTGAGGGAATAGTTCTGATAGATACGGGGATGTATCAATTTTGGCTTTATTTTTTACCCATTTGTCAACACAATCCACCACTGGTATATTAAGGTTGTACTCCGGATGTGGATTAATTAGATTTGCTTATGATTTTTGCGAATTCAAGGTATTGGTTGCTCCAGTTAATTGGCTGGGGCTTTGTTGGGCTTGTGATGCTTTTTTTTGCACATGCTTATAAAGTAAATATTTCTGAAAAAGTATTATTAGGAAGGATAGCTATAGTGTTTATTGCTGGGATATTGGTAACGCATATCCTGCGCCTGGTAATTAAATGGCGGGGATGGATGATGGAATCCATCGAAAAGGCAATCCCAAAACTTATACTTGGACTTGTATTTGCATCCATGTTATTTAGTTTGATAGTGCTGGGAGGCTTTGATTATTTCAAACTCGGTACAGACTCTGGCAAAAAGCTCACCTTCTTTGCAAGGCTATTAGGTTCTACTTTTGACAATGGTCTTTTTATTTTACCTTGGTTGTTGATATATTATTTCTACCATTTCTTTCAAAAAAGCCGTCGTCAGCAATTGGATACGTTGCGTTTAGAAACGTTGATAAAGGAACTGGAGTTAAAAACGATCAAAGCACATATCAATCCACATTTTATTTTTAATGCCCTCAATAGCATAAGAGCTTTGGTGGATGAAAACCCGAAAAGGGCAAGAAGAGCGGTTACGGAATTGAGTAATATTTTGCGAAGCAGTATGCAGTCAGAAAAAATGGAAACAGTTCCTTTTGAAAGAGAATTGTCTATTGTAAAAGATTACCTGGCGTTGGAAAACATGCGGTTTGAAGATAGATTGAAAATTGAATACCAGATAGATGAAAACACGTTAAATCAACCTATGCCGCCGATGATGTTGCAAACTTTGGTAGAAAATGCAATAAAACATGGCATCAGCAAACAAATAGACGGAGGCTTAATAAAAGTAATTTCGGAATTTAACGGCGATTTTCATGAATTGACAGTGCAGAATACCGGCCGTCTTTCTGGTGAAGTAAATGAATTCGGATTTGGTCTTTCCAGTACTAATAACAGACTGAGTTTGCTGTATGGAGAAAAAGCCAATTTTGAAATAAAACAAGTTAATGGTTCGATGGTGGAAGCAAAAGTGCTGATACCAGTAACGGTTCTCTAAATAAATTACACCCAAACACATAAACAAAAAAATGAAGGCAATTATAATAGATGACGAAAGGCTCGCAAGAGCAGAATTAAAAAAACTATTGCTGGAATTTCCTGAAGTAGAAGTTATTGATGAAGCGGCTAATGCAGAAGAAGGCATTACGAAAATCGAAAGCCTGCATCCGGATCTTATTTTCCTGGATATTCAAATGCCGGGTAAAACGGGATTTGAAATGCTTTCCGAATTGGAAAAAACTCCACAGGTAATTTTTACCACTGCTTATGATGAATTTGCCTTAAAAGCATTTGAAGTAAATGCACTGGATTATTTATTAAAGCCCATAGAGCCTAAACGTCTTACTGATGCTATTCAAAAATTACATTTGCCTGAAGGGAAAGAAAACAGATCAGAAACAGATGAGTTTGTCAATACAAGTATGCTCACCGAGCTGGACCAGGTATTTGTGAAAGACGGAGAAAAATGTTGGTTTGTAAAGCTGGGTGAAATACGTTTGTTTGAAAGTGTAGGCAACTATGCGAAAGTATTTTTCGGAACAAACAAGCCATTAATATTAAAATCACTCAATGCACTGGAAGAAAGATTAGATGAGAAAAATTTTTTCCGGGCTAACAGAAAACATATTGTGAATTTACGGATGATTGAGAAAATAGAACCCTACTTCAATGGAGGTCTGTTGCTGGAGTTAAAAGGCGGAGAAAAAATAGAAGTGAGCCGCAGGCAAACAGTAAAGTTTAAAGAGATGATGAGTTTATAATAAGTCAGGATATTTGATTCATAAAAGGACGGCAAAATTTATAATTAATAAATGAAAAAAATAATTGCTTTGAGGTTGTTGATTGCAACAGCCTCTTTTTTTTTACTTACAGGATGTGGTAGTTCTCAAAAAACAACACAGACAACCCCAAATAGCATTGATGCAATAATCAATGTGAAAGAAGTGGAGAGAATTGAACGAATATTGGCTGCCGATGATATGCGAGGCCGTAAAACCTTTTCTCCCGAAATAGATAAGGCTGCTGATTTTATTGCTGCTGAATTTAAAGCAGCAGGTTTGCAAACATGGAATAATGCTGTTGGCTATAGGCAGGAATTTGCAATGATAAAAGCAAGGCATATATCCACAACTGCAAGTTTTGAAGAAGCTTCTGTTGATGAAAAGAATATTATTGTTATTACCTGTCAGGCACAGCTCAAGATCAACCAGACAACCCGTTACCAGAAAGTATTTATTAAAACTGGTGATAATCTTTTTTCAGCAGCCAGAAAATTTTTACAGGCAAATAACAACCTGCTTGTTTTAGTAGATCAAAGTTTTGCAAATAGTTTCGGCAATCTTGGCAGATTGAGAAATACAATGTTTAAAACAAACACCAATGTAATTTTTGTTTTATCAGATACAGAACCAACAAATTATGAAATAGCTTCCACACATGAAATAACAGAACAAAAGCTGGCAAATGTAGTTGGTGT